>PAFF01000006.1 GCA_002704045.1 Fidelibacterota bacterium | reverse complement strand
ATTTGATGATTTATATAATGATAATTTACCTAAAATTAATTACAAACCGATATTGAATACATTAAGATTTGATGGTCAAAATACTAGAAGATTAGCAAAAGAAATTATTTTTTTATCAGTAAAGATTAAAAGCTAATATTTTAATCTTTATCAAAAATTTGAAAATCAGTTATGACTATATTTTTTTAAATTCATAATTAATTTACCAAAAGATGTATTTTGTTCAATCTTAATAGGAAGTTTTTCTTTTTTTGATATCCATATTGTCATTTGACCATTATTTTTGAAAATTGGTTTTCCATTTTTTGAAAATGGTCTTAAAACATAGCATTCAAAAGACCCTAAAGAGTTTTTAATTAATTCAATTTGAGAAACTTTTATAGAAATATCTTTAATTTTTCCATTTTCGAAGCTAATAAAATTATATTCAGTGATTTTTTCAAGGTTTAATGTTCTGTAAAAGAAAATTGCGCTAATTGGATCATAAACTTTTGATTCAATATTTATTTTTTTTTCATTATACTTTATAATAGATTCATTCTTGTCAATTTCAATTAATTGATTCCTTTTATACTTGCCCTGGTGAATTTTTTTTTTAGCTTTTGATAAACTAAAATCATCATTTACCCAAAGTTCTATTTCGTCTCTAATTTTATAAAAACGATCTAGAAATTTATTTGTTTTAGTAGTTGATGTTATTTTATATAATTTATTGTTGTTTAATGTATCAATTTCAATTTCAAAAATTGCTTCGCCAGCATTAAAGCTCCTGAAATTGATATCATAGATTAGTTTTTCATTTTCAATGATACTATTAAAACAAAAAGATATATTTGTCAAAAAAAATAAAATTTTAAGCATTAGTTTAATATTTCTCTAAGAATTTTTTTGGATGCTCCAGTATTTTTGAAGACATATTTTTTGGTATTTTTTTTGATTGATAAAAATTTATCATGATCATTAAGAAAATTCATATATTTTATCAAGTCATGATAAGTTCTTACAATAAAACCAATATTATTTTCTGACATATAAACTGCTTCATCTAAAATATCAATATTTGGTCCATATGTAATTACAGAACCATAAATTGAGGGTTCTATTACTGAATGTACTCCAGCTTCGAATCCACCACCAATATAAGTAAAATCAGAATATTTATATAAATCAGCTAAAATACCTATTTTGTTTACAATCAGAGTATTTGGGATGTTATTACCTTTATCATTGTACAATATTGAGATAATATTAATTTCTTCCAATTTTTTTTGAAGTTCATTGATTGAATTATTATCAACTTCATGTGGAACTATAATTAATTTAATTTGTTTTTCGTTTAATGATTTATTGCCTTTTGGAAAATAGGAATGAAGAAATTTAAAAATAATTTCGTAGTCAGACTTTAAAATACTTCCAAAAATAATTTTTTTTGTTTCATAGTTTATATTTTTAAAAAATATATGATGATTTTGTTTCATCCTAAGATAAATTTGATCAAACCTACTATCTCCAGTTGTAACTATATTATTTTTATTTATTAGTGTTTTCATAATATTTGATATTTTATTTGATGGAGTAAGAATTTTATCAAATTGTTTAAAAATAAATTTATTAAAACTTTTAAAAGGGAATTTTAAACGATTGGATTTTTTATATAAATTTGCATTTATAAAAAAAATTTTAATTTTGAAAAATTTAGCCATAATAATATGTGATGGCCAAATATCATGTCTGTTGATTATGTAATAATTTGGTTTAATTTTTTTAAAAAATATATAACTAGATATTATGAAATCAAATGGATGATAACAAAAACTGTTGAATGAATTTTTATTATTATGATTCTTAAATATTGTAGGCGAAAAAAAAGATTGTACTATATAAAATTTATTTTTATCAATTGAGTCCAGTATAGGGACTAGCTGTTCAAATTCGCCTGCTGATGCAGCGTGGAATAAAATAATTTTTTTTTTATTTTTATTTTTCTTTAAATCCTTTGAAACTGAATTAATGCTAATCCATAAATCATTCCAATGTTCTTTAACTTTATTATTAAAAAAGGATGTTAATAAAATTAAGAACCATAAAAATGGTGAGAGTAATACATAAATGATATAAAGAAACATATTATATCTATAAATTGTTAATTATAACATCAGCAAACTCTCTAAAAGCACCATTTCCACCAGATCGTTTGGTAGTGTAATTAGGTTTGAATAAATTTAATATAGGACTGTTAGGTGGCATAGCGGAAAACCCAACATGTTTTAAAAGTTTTAAATCGTTGATATCATCTCCAATAAAAGCTAAGTTTTTCAGATTTAAATTAAATTGTTTGCATATGGATTTAGCTCTTTGATATTTATCTTTTTCTCCTAAAAAAAATTGATTAATTTTTAATTTTTTTGCTCGAGCTTCAGCTGCCTTACAGTTTTCCGAACTTATTATAATGGTATCAATATTTTTTTTTTTTAATAATTCTACTCCCATACCATCATATGTAGAAAAACTTTTGAAAGCAAAACCGTTTTCATCATAATAAAATTTACTATCTGTCCAAACACCATCAATATCAGTCAATACTAACTTTATTTCATTTAAATTATTATTTACCATTCAATATCTGATTCTTTTATTACTACATCTTGATTAATATGAATTTTAGTTTTTTTACCAATTAATTCATTAAATTTCATAGGAGATAAACCGTTTCCTGGACCTTTGGTAGTTATCATTTTTTTTGTAATAACGGTACCATTAGGAATTTCAATTAAACTTACAATGCTTTTTCCAAGTTTTTTAAAAATTGGCTTTTCTGATTCTTGCATTTTTTTATCATATGAACCCAATGCTTCTTCGACATGTCTAATGTCTCGTACCATTTTTTTAAAACCAAGAGGTTCTAAGGATGCAGCGTGATCTCCTCCTTTCATTGTTCTATCTAAAGTAAAATGTCGTTCGATAATTTTTGCGCCTAGTGCTACTGATACTGTTGGTATTGCAATTCCTAATTCATGGCCTGAATAACCAATTATAGCATCAGGAAAATTTTGTTTGTATGTTTTAATTACATTTAAATTAATTTCTTTGAAATTAGCAGGATATGTTGATGTGCATTGCAGAATGGATATTTTTTTATTATGTTTAACAACTAGTTTGTAAGCTTTTTCAACAATATTCATATCTGCCATTCCAGTTGACAAAATCATGGGTTTATTTTTTTTAGCGGTATGTTCAAGAAGTGGAAAATTTGTTAAATCTGCTGAAGCCATCTTGAAAAAAGAAACACCTAGATCATCTAAAAAATCAATGCTCTCTTCATCCCAACCTGAAGCACAAAAAAGAACATTTTTTGAATTTGAAAATTCAAATAGTTCTTTATAGTCATCTTCAGATAATTCTAGGGCTTTTTTATGTTGTCCATAAGTTTTACCAAAACTATTTGGATTATCATATGGCATTTCTAAACCTTCTTTAGTTAGGATCCTTGATATAGATCTTTTTTGAAATTTTACTGCATTGGCTCCAGAATCTGCTGCCTTACTAATCAATTCCTTAGCAATACTTACATCACCCTGATGATTAATACCAATTTCTGCAATTATAAAAGTCGGCTTATTATCTCCAACTGTAAAATCATCTGATATTATTGTTGCCATTTGACTCCTTTGTATTAATTTATTAATCTGTAAGTTAAAAAATATTAATTAAATCTTTTAGAAATTTCTTCCAGAATAAGGAAATCTAATTTTGTATCAATTTCCATTGCATATTTTTCTTCAAATATAATGTATCCAATTTTACCACCTAAACGATTTTTATATTTCATAAAGTTAGATTTTCTAAAAATATACAAAGAACCATTTTCGATATAGTTGATATCTTTCTCATTTAAATCTTGCCTTCTAGGTCTGTTTATATAATCATAACTAGGGTGAGCAATATTATTTGAAATGTTCCAAATAAAATTATGAGTAGGAGATATTGATAATAGGGAATCGTAGTTATTATCAATAAAGTGATTAATCGCTTTTTCAAGCGAATTTAAAGGTCTCAATGGACTAGTTGGTTGTAATAATACTATAATATCAGGTTCGAATTTAATATTTAGTAAAACATGTTCAATAGCACTTTCTGTAGTTGCAGTATCACCTGAAATTTCTTTTGGTCTATCAATGACTTTTACATTGTATTTTTCAGATATTTTTTTAATTTCTATATCATCAGTTGAAACATATGTTTCAGTAATTTTTTTTGATGATTGTGAGTATTCAATTGAATGTGCTATTAATGGTTTGTTTAAAAATTTTTTAATATTTTTTTTGGGAACACCTTTACTACCTCCCCTAGCTGGTATAATTGAAATTATTTTCATCAAATTAGTTTAATTTTTAAATTTCATTTTAAACATACTTAATTTATAAAATATAATGATAATAACACTAAAAAGTATTTATAAGTTATTATATATAATTGTGTAATAAAGGAGTTAAGTTGAAAAAATCTATATCATTATCAAATCTAGAAGTATTTAATAATGAATTTAATTCAAGTAAAACAAAAAAAATTGCAAGAAATGCATTGATAAGAAGTGATATTAATAATATTGCTATGGATTGGAATGGTTTTAGAACTATTGACCATACATATTCAAATACCATTTCAAATGAGATGGATAAGGTTACAAATCAAAAAGCTTCTGGAAGATGTTGGGGTTTTGCAGGATTAAATTTAATGCGTATTCAATTAGCTGATAAGTATAATATCAAAGATTTTGAATTTTCGCAAAATTATTTTATGTTTTGTGATAAGTTAGAAAAATCAAATTATTTTTTAGAAAATATTTTAAAAACTTTAGATGAAACATATGATAGTAGAATAATGATGTATCTTTTAGATAGTCCTATTGAAGACGGTGGACAATGGGATATGTTTGTTAATTTAATTGAAAAGTATGGTGTAATGCCACAATCAGTAATGCCAGAAAGTTTCCAAAGTAGTAGTTCAAGAATGATGAATCGTTTTATTACTAGGAAATTGAGAGAATTTGCTTACTTATTAAGAAAGAATCATAATGAAGAAAAAACCGTAAATGATTTGAGGATAATGAAAGAGTCTATGTTGTCAACTATTTACTCAATGCTTTGTATTTGCTTGGGAGATCCACCAAAGCAATTTGATTGGCAAATAATTGATAAAAAGAAAAAATTTCATAGGTTTAAGAATTTAAAACCTATAGAATTCTATAGGAATCATGTTGATATTAAATTAAAAGATAAAGTTTGTTTAATCAATGCTCCAATGTCAAATAAAAAAATGAATGAATTGTATACAGTTAATTTTTTAGGAAATGTTGTTGATGGAGAAATTATTAAATACGCAAATGTTGATATAGAAGTCATGAAAAAAGCTGCGATTAAATCAATTAAAAATAATGAAGCTGTTTGGTTTGGATGTGATGTAGGAAAAATGTTCCATCGAACATTAGGCGTAATGGATATGAGTCTATATGATTATGAATCTATTTTTCAAACTAAATTTCTATTGGATAAATCTAAACGTTTAGAATACGGTGATAGTTTAATGACACATGCAATGCTTTTTACTGGTGTAGATATTAAAAGTGATAAATCAACTAAATGGAGAGTAGAAAATAGTTGGGGAGTTAAGGGCGGAAGTAGGGGATATTATTTAATGACTGATTCATGGTTTGATGAATATAATTACGAAGTAGTTGTTGACAAAAAATATTTACCAGAAAAAATTGTAAAATTATTTAGTAAAAAACCTGTCGGTCTTGATCCTTGGGATCCTATGGGATCTTTAGCTAAGTAAATTTATGATTATAAGATATTTACAATCATACTAAATCTTGAAATTACTTAATTTGTTTAGGTCATCTTGATATGTGACTTTAAGATTTTGTTGACTACCCTTTATTAGTTTGCAATTATAATTAAATTCCTGTAAGACACTTATATCATCAGTAACATTTTTTTCTAATTCTTTATGACATTCAAAAATTATTTTATAATGAAATGCTTGAGGGGTTTGAAGACAATAAACAAAATTACGATCTAGCATACTTGATATATTATTTTCAGAATTTATAATAGCAACGGTATCGTTAACTGGAATTGCAGGACACACAGCAACTGAATTTTTAAGTTCCACTATACAATTACTTATTATTGTATTGCTCACAAAAGGACGTGCTGCATCATGAATTAAAACATTTCTTGTATTTGTTGGACAAGCCATTAAACCCAATAGAGAAGAATCTTGTCTTTTTTTTCCACCTTGAATAATTTTACAACCTTTGATAGATTTTTCAATTTCATTTAAATAACTTTTTTTTACAACTATTATAACTTCATCAATTTCAGGGTGATTTATAAAAGTATCTACTGAGTATTCTAAAATCATTTTTTTGTTAAAGTATTCAAATTGTTTTGGTTTTTTACCATTAAATCGATTGGAACTTCCTGCAGCAAGTATTATAGCTATATTCATATATTTTTGTTTTTAGTTTATTATTAAATTTAATATTATTATTCTTAACTTAATATGCATTTTGATAAAGCTTACATAATTGGTATACCAAAATTAACACCATTAAGACTCGAAAAGTGTTTTAACAAATTTCTTGAGCAAAATATTTCAGTAGAATTATGGGAGGGAATTAATGGTATAGAAGTTGATATACAAAAATATAAAAAGTTAAAATATTTATCAAACGATTTTAAATTAAAAATGCCAGGAAGTTTAGGATGCTTACTAAGTCATGTATCATTATGGGAAAAGATATATAAGGACCCAAATTGTAAGGTTGCCTTAATATGTGAGGATGACATTCTATTACATAAAAATTTTAAAGAAAAATTAAATCAAATTCCTTGGAGTGATGTTCCGAAAAATTGGGATATAATAAAATTATCATACCATGGATTAGATGGTATTAAGATTTCAGAAAATTTTTTTAAACCTAATAATATTCCTAAAAGGGGTTCCAATAGTGGTACGTTTTGTTATTTAATGAAAGCATCAAGTGCTAAAGTTTTAAAAAAAGTATTATTACCTTATAATGGTAAATCTTCAATGGATGTCATTTTGAGAAGAAATTTTAAAAATTTTAATCCATATTTAATTTCCAATCGAATTGCAACTGAACTAAGGTATAAACATTCAATTAGAAAAGAACTAAATTATACAAATAAAAATTTAAAATGGTATGAGAAATTATATTTAAAAATTAGTAAAACTTTTTTTTCATAATATCATTTTTTTATATAATCGCTTAATTGAAATATTTTTTTATTTGCAATTAATTGTTCAACAAATAATTTTTCAGCTAAGTGATCGTGTTTCTCACCTTTTTTTAATATTTTTAAGTTAATTATTTTTTTATAAATGTAAGAGTCATAGTAATGTTCTTTTGAATTTTGAAAAAAATCAAATCCATGAATTATTACTTCCTTATAATTTTCTAATGCCCATAAAATAGAATTCAATCCAGTTGTTGGGCGTTTTACATTTGAAATGAATTCATAATGTTTCATTTTTTCTTTTTTCGTTAATATATATTCATTTTGATTTAATCCTAATCTATATGATGTTCTTTTAACAATTTTATTAAAATTATTATTAATTATTTCATATGGGACAAAAACAATAATTTTTTTTGCAAGCTCTTTAGGTATAGTTAAGTTTTGATTCCCCCCATTAAACCAAATTGAAGTTTTATTACCTACATATTGATCATAATCAACTGTAACGTAATTATTAATTCTACCTATTGTTTGAAATTTATTAATTTCTTCTCCTAATTGATGTTCTAAAACTGATGGACCATTTCCTACTATTAAAATAGATTTATTTTTCATTTTTATCGATTATGATTATTTTTTTGGAATATGAAACTTAATTTTAATTTGATATAATTTTTAAAAAATAAAAATTTATTTACATAATTTTTTTTAATAATTTATCTATTTATCGAATTGTAAATCATATAATTTTTTATATTCAGAATTATTTTTAATTAATTCATTATGAGATCCAGATTCAATAATTTTACCATCGTTTAAAACAATGATTTTATCAGCTTGGCTAATAGTAGTTAATCTGTGCGCTATTATAATTACTGTTCTATTATTTATCAATTTATTCAATGCTTTTTTTATTTTATTTTCTGATTCTGTATCTAAATTTGAAGTTGCTTCATCTAGAATTATAATTGGAGGATTTTTTAACAATGCTCGTGCAATAGATAATCTTTGACGTTGCCCCCCAGATAAATTTTGTCCTTTTTCAGACAGGATTGTATTATACTGGTTTGGTAAATTTTTAATGAATTCATGTGAATTTGAAGATTTAGCAGCGTGGATTACATCTTTCTCAGATATATTATTTAAACCATATGCTATATTATTATAAACTGTATCATTAAATAAAATTGTATCTTGAGTTACTATACCCATTAATGATCTTAAAGATTGAATTTTTATGTTTCTAATATTTTTTCCATCAATAGTAATATCTCCAGAGGATGTATCATAAAATCTAGGTATTAGATCAGCTAAGGTTGATTTTCCAGAACCGCTAGCTCCAACCAAAGCAACCTTTTCATTTTTTTTTATTTTTATATTAATATTGTTTAATTTAAAATTAGATTTGGTATCATACTTAAAGTTTACATTTTTAAATTGAATACAATCTTTTAAGGAAAGAATATCTTCAGAATTTATATTATTTTTAATTGTAATAGGTTGATCTAATATCATAAATACTCTTTCAGCAGAAGCTAAACCCAATTGAATTTTTGTATTTACATTTGCAAGTTTTCTTGCCGGCTGCATTAAAGCAAATAATAATATTATAAATCTCATAAAATCGCCTGGTGGAATACTATTACCTTGAAGAACGGATGATCCACCATACCATAATAAAACAACACCAATTGAAACTCCAATTAAATCATTTATTGGAATGGTTAAATGACCCAGTTTAGATTGGCGAAAAACTAATTTGAAATATTTATTATTTTGAAGATTAAATTTATCTAATTCAAATTTTTCGTTATTAAATGCTTTCACAATTTTAATTCCGTTGATACTATCATTTAAAACATTCATTAAACCTGCGATTTGTTTACTAGATCGTTTTGCTTTTCTTCTTATACTTTTACCAATTT
>PAFF01000005.1 GCA_002704045.1 Fidelibacterota bacterium | reverse complement strand
TTTGAAATGAAAAAATATAATTTTGCTTTTCTTAGATTGTAATTTTCTTTAATATCTTCAGATTTATTTTTTCGATTATCCCAGCCTCTATTAAACGATGATTCTTTACCGCTAGCAGCAATATTTTCAGCTAGCTTATAATATTTTTCTCCCCCAAACAAATCATATGTATCTAAATCACCTGCAATTATCATTAATGCAAAATAATCAACTAATGATCTTAATGATTCAAATTGGTTATTATAAAAAAAACTTTGTCCTGGATTATAAGAAAATTCGGCACCTTTAGTAAAAAATTGTTGATCAACATTGTTTGTTGCTAGAATTTGGGAACTAAATACTTTTTCATTACTTTTATCGGTTAAGCCTTCGAATACAAATAAAATTTCTATGCTAAAATCAATATCCATTGCATCTGATGCAAACTCGGTATTAAGAATGTAATTTTTTATATTACTTTCAAAATTATCTAATTCATTATTAATAGACTGCTGAAGTCTTTCATCATTTAATGTTATTTTTACATCAACAAATTGCGATCTTAAATCCGCGATGAAAAGTAAAAATATAGTAATAACTTTAAAAGTTAACATTAGATTATATCCTAGGAATTAAATTTTTAATAACCCATATCCATACCACCACCATCAGAACCTCCGAAGTTTTGATTACGATTTCTACTTTTGTCTTCCTGCATTTTTCCGAAATTATATTTCAAATTAATAGCAAACGTTCTACCCCCTCTTGATGAATAAACATCATTAAATTGTGTTATACCATTTTCAATGGGTTCTGAAACAAACATTTGAAAGCCACCCTTATCAAAAATATTATTTATACTAGAAGAAAGAGATAGTCGATTATCTAAAAATGATTTTGAAATTCCAGTATTTGCCCACAAGGTTCCTTTGCTCCCAAATAACGTCCCACCAGGAGTTTTTATTTTCATATAGTAAAAACCAAATTCAAAACCAAAAATTTTAATATACTCTTCTGGTAAATTAATTCTCATATATGTAGATAATCTTTCATTTTTTCCATTTAATTGAAAATCATTTGATGAATCATTAAGTTCATTAATGTTGTAACTGCCTCCAATTGTTTGTCCCATTATCATCATAAAAGCTTCGAATCCAATATCTTTAGCTTTTTCAGCATTTCTAAAAGTAACTACGTTTGCGTCAAGTTCATCATCATTATACCACTCAATTGAATTTGTGACATCTCTAAAATAAATGCTGCTGGAAAAGAAACCCATTGGCAAAGGACTTCTATAATTAATTTCATATTGTGTTGAAAATTCTGGCTCAAGACTAGGCTTACCCATAAAAATAAAACTATCATTATAAACATTTCTTGGAAAAGGTCTTAATTGTCCCCAAGAACCGTGTGACCCTCCAGCAGGTCTTTCTATACGTTTGCTAACTCCAAACTGTAAACTCTTTTTATCAGTAATGTTATAAGTTAAATTGAAATTTGGAAAAATATTTGTTTCTTCAACATTTGTAATATCATCACTTTCTTTTCTAATTAATTTTACATAGGTTGAGACTGTGGATTCATCTTGGTCACTAATAGTAGTATCTTGAATTTCAAATATTATATTTTTATCAACAAATTCAACACGAAGGCTTGGTTTTAAACTAAATTTATCATTTATTTTAACTTGATATTCTCCAAAAAAACCATGAATATTTCTTTTCATTGAAAAATCATTGATCCCATCTAAACCATAAAGTTCAAAATCTAATAATTCTGATGTATTCATAAATCTTCCATCATATCCAAATTCAAGTTTACTTTTATCATTTAATGGATACTTAAAATTGAAATCAGTTTCAAAATTATTTTCAGTCTCTGAAATAGTTGTTAAATATGAATCAAGTGACTCATATTCATTATCAATACTCTTATGACCTGATATACTAAAATAAAGTTCTTTGTCAGGGTTTTTATCTGATTTAATAATTTCAAAAAAACTTTCTAAATGATAATTACCATCTTGTTCTCCTTCTGTTGAAATTTTTTCATATAATTCATTTGAAATTCCATCCTGTTCATAAGATTGTTTTATAGTTTTATCGCCAGCTTTAGTTCTGTATGATAGTTCACCATTCAAAGTTAAATATTTAGTTATACTGTAATCTGTACCAATTTTAAATGAATTTGAGCTACGAAGACCATTATTTTTAAAAGTATAATTATAACCATCAATATCATAGTACTTATCATCTATAACATAACAGTTATTATCAATGCAACCATCATTGTATACTTCTCTGAAACCCCTTTGTGTTCTTGCTCGGTTATTAAATGATATAGATCCATAAGTATTATATCTATCTGTTCTGTAATTAGCATAAAATGTTGTTCCATTCATATTATCAAAACTGTTAAAAGTATTATGTTTTCCATTAACTTTAATACTACCATTTAATCCTTCAAATCGACCTTTTTTAAGAACAATATTTATAATACCAGCCATTCCTTCTGGATCATATTTTGCAGATGGTGATGTTATAATTTCAATCTTATCTATTAATGATGCTGGTATGTTATCAACCTCACCACCTGATCTGTTTGGTCTGCCATTAACCAAAATTTTAACATTCGGATTACCTCTTAATGAAACTTCGCCATCTTGGTCAACTGTAACCATTGGAACCTTGTTTAAAACATCTTCAGCTGTTCCGCTTCCTGCAACAATATCATCAGATGAATTATAAATCATTTTATCAGTTTCAAATTCAAAGATAGGTTTTTTATCAATAATTGTAACTTCATCCATTTCTAGTAATGTTTGCTCGAGTTTGATCACACCTAAATCCCATTTCATCTTTCCTCTAGGGCGAATAACTATTTTTTCAATAATCTTTGTATTATAGCCCATAAATTCGAATTTTACGATGTGATTACCTGGATATATATCTTTAATAATAAATTTTCCAAAATTATCAGTTACGTTTCCTGATATAATTTCATTAGTTTGTTTATTCATAACAGAGATAGATACATATTCAATAGGTTTGTTAGACAAAGAATCAATTACAGAACCAAAAATTGAACCCATAGCCTGGGTATGTTTGTGATCGTGTCCGCCGTGTGCTAGCAAAAAAGAATTTATGAATGTAAGTACTAAAATTTTTATTTTCATTATAGTTCCTCCTATAAAATTGTGAAATCATTATACTTATTATGCATAAGTTTTAACATTATTGCATTTTGAGCGTGCATTCTGTTTTCTGCTTGGTCAAAAATTATTGAATTTTTTGAATCACAAACTTCATCTGTAACTTCTACACCTCGTTCTGCTGGTAAACAATGCATAAATAAAACATTTTCTAAAGCAATATCAATTAGATTTTTATTTACTTGATAAGGTTCAAAAATTTTTCTACGTTCAAGTGCTTCTTCTTTTTGACCCATTGAGGCCCATACATCAGTGTAAATAACATCTGCATCTTTAACTCCAAATTCTGGATCGTTAGTAACTGATATTTTAGATAAACCACTCATTAATGCTTGATCTAATAGTTTTTGATCGGGTTCAAATCCTTTTGGGCAAGCACAGACAAACTCCATTGGAATTATGGATGCTAATTCAAACCATGAATGAACAATATTATTACCATCACCTACATATGTTACTTTTAAATCATCGAGTGTTTTACGATGTTCTAAAATTGTAAATATATCAGCAACAATTTGGCAGGGATGATTAAAATCTGTTAGTCCATTGATAACTGGAACAGATGAATTTTCAGCTAATTCTAAAACATGTTTGTGATCAAAAAGTCTAGCCATAATAATATCGTTAAATCTACTCAAGACATTTGCAATATCAGATACAGATTCTCGTTTTCCAATACCAATATCATTTGGACCTAAATAAAGAGCGTGTCCACCTAATCTATAAAAACCAGTTTCAAATGAAACTCTTGTTCTTGCAGATGGTTTAGCAAAAATCATTGACATTGTTTTGTTTCTAAAAGGTAAATAGTTTTCATTAGAATAAAATTTATTTTTTATCCATGAAGCTATATCAAAAATTTCATTTATTTGATTATTCGAAAAATCACTAACGTGTAAAAAATTTTTTATCATTTTTTCCTTTCTATAAAATATATCTTCTTAAATCTTCATCACCAATAATTCCATCTAATGTCTTTTTGACAAAAGATTTTGTTATATTAATTTTTTTATTTTTTAGTGTAGGTGCTTCAAACATCAAATCTTCAAGCAATGTACTCATTACAGTATGAAGTCTTCTTGCTCCTATATTTTCCATTTTATCATTAATTTCATATGCAATTTTTGAAATTTCATTGATTGCACCACTATCAAAAGATAATTTTATTCCCTCACTATTCATTAAAGCTTGATATTGCTTAATAAGTGCATTCTTTGGTTTTGTTAAAATTTTGACAAAATCTTTTTTGGTTAAATTTGACATTTCTTGTCTTATTGGAAATCTACCTTGTAATTCAGGAATTAAATCAGATGGTTTACTTACGTGAAATGCACCAGCAGCAATAAATAGCATATGATGTGTATGAACTTGTCCATACTTTGTACTTACTGTACTACCTTCAATGATAGGAAGAATATCTCTCTGAACACCTTCTCTAGATACATCTGGTCCACTACCATTAGAGCCACCAGCGATTTTATCAATTTCATCAATGAAAATAATTCCTTCATTCTCTGCTCTTGTTAAACCATCTTTTATTACCTCATCCATATCAATTAATTTTTCTGCTTCTTCTTGAATCAAAATATCTCTAGCATCTTTTACTTTTATTTTCTGTGATTTTGTTTTTTTTGGTACAAGGCCGCTGATCATATCTTGAATATTATTAGTTAAGTCATCCATGCCCAAAGGACCCATTACTTGCATCATAGGTAGTGGATTTTGCTTAGCTTTTATTGTAATAAATTTTTCTTCAAAATCACCATTATATAACTTTTTTCTCATTTTATCTTTAGTACGATCATTCCTATCTACAGTTTCCTGTTGACCATCTAATTTTTCATTAATTGGAAATAGAAGATCTAAAATTTTTTCTTGGGTAATTTCAAAAGCTTTACCTTTGACCTGTATTTCTTTTTCACTTTTAATTTGTTTAATAACTACCTCGATTAAATCACGAATCATGGATTCTACATCTCTACCCACGTATCCTACTTCTGTGAATTTTGATGCCTCAACTTTTACGAAAGGGGCACCAGATAGGGTAGCTAGTCTTCGAGAAATTTCAGTTTTTCCAACGCCAGTACTACCAATTAAAATGATATTATTTGGCATGATTTCATCCTTTATAGTTGAATCAGTTTGTTGACGTCTCCAACGATTTCTTAATGCAATTGCTACAGATTTTTTTGCTTCAGTTTGCCCAATAATATATTTATCAAGCTCTTTAACAATTTTTTTAGGTGTTAAATTTGTCATTTGATCTCCAATATATTTATTTTGCTGTTTGTATATATACAAATTTCACTAGTTATATGTAAAGATTGACTAACAACTTTTTTTGGATTTTTAATTCCTGTCATTAAAAATGCATGTGCTGCAGCTGTAGCATAACCTGAACCACTACCTATCGAAATAATTTGTCCATCAGGTTCAATTACATCACCTGATCCAGATAATATATAAGAATTTTTAATATCCATAATTGCTAATAAAGCATCAAGATCTTTCAATACTTTGTCTGTTCTCCAATCTTTAGCCATGTCTACAACTGCTTTTTGAAGATTATTATGTGATTCATCTAATTTCCCCTCAAACCTTTCAAATAAAGACATCGCATCTGCAGCTGCACCAGCAAAACCTCCCAAAACTTTTCCATTTGCAAATTCTCGAACTTTTACAGCTTTTGATTTCATTTGCATATCACCCAATGTTACTTGTCCATCACCTCCTAAAGCTACTTTTTCTCCAATTCTAACTCCAAGTATTGTTGTAGATTTAAATTTAGTATTTGTCATTATAACTCCTTGCGTAATCGACCAATAGGTATTTTAAGAGATTCTCTGTATTTTGTAACAGTTCTTCTTGCAATTTTAAATCCTTTTTGATTTAAAATTGTAGAAAGTTTTTCATCTCCGTAGGGATTTTTTTTATCTTCATTCTCAATTATAGTTTTTAATATTTCTTTAACTGTTTTATTTGATACAAGTTCCCCTGAATCTGTTTTAATACCCTCTGAAAAAAAATATTTTAGTTCATATATCCCAAATGAGAGTTGAACATATTTACCGTTAGTCATTCTACTTATTGTAGATATATCCATGTTTATATCATTTGCAACATCTTTTAAAATCATTGGTTTTAATTTTTTGCCATCACTAAAAAAGCTTTCTTGTCTTTTAATTATTGCATCTATAATCAAATATAAGGTTTGATGACGCTTTTTAAGAGCATCAATAAACCAATATGCAGATTCAATCTTACTTTTAATAAATTGTTTAACTTTTTTTTCTTTTTGATTTTCAAGCATTTTTTTATAACCAACACTTACTGTTAATTCAGGTAAAAAGTTGTCATTAATATTAATGTTCCAATTATTATTTGAATTATCAATTATAATATCAGGAATTATATTATGATTTTTTAAAGTATCAGATCCTAATCCAGGTTTAGGATTTAGTGAAGATATTGTATCCATTGCATTTTTTAAATCACTTTCAGAACAATTAATATTTGAAATTATTTCTTGATATTTGTGATTCGCAAAATCATCAAAATGGTTTTCTAAAATTTCCCAAACCATTGGATCAATTTCTTTTTTTTCAATTTGAGATAATAAACATTCTCTGAGATTTCTTGAACCTATACCAGGTGGATCTAATTTTTGTATCTTTTTTAAAACTTTAATAACCATTAATTCATTAATGTTTAATCTATCAGCTATCAATATTGTTTCTATAGTTAAATATCCATCACCATCTATATTACCAATTAATTCTTCTGCAATTTCAAGTTCTTGAATTGATAAATTAAGATCTTTTAATTGTTCTTTTAACTGATCATGAAAATCAAGTTCGTCTTTTATGGGGATATCGTTAACACTTAATTGTTTTTTGTTAAAATTATCTGAATAAGAATTGTCAAAATTATCTAAAGAATCTTGATCCCATTCAAATTTATCATCATTTTCATCGTCAGATTGATTTTCATTTAGATAAGATTCATTATCAGACAATTCTAATGCAGGGTTTTTTTCTAATTCTTCTAGTATCCTTTGTTCAAGATTAGCTGAGTTTAATTGAAATAGATTAGCTTGTAAAATTTGTTGGGGTGTTAAGGTTTGATTTAGGCTTTGTTCTTGTTTTAATCTTTTCATCAAGGTATATCCATTTTAAATTTTTCACCTAGGTACAATCGTCTAGCCTCTTTGTCATTTATCAATTCTTTAGCTGATCCGTCTTTAAGTATAGATCCTTCAAAGAGTAAATAAGATCTGTCGGTAATTGATAAAGTTTCTCTTACATTATGATCAGTGATAAGAACACCTATTCCTCTTTTCTTAAGACTTACAACAATTTTTTGAATATCCTCTACAGCAATTGGATCAACTCCAGCAAAAGGTTCATCTAATAATATAAAATCAGGATTCATTACTAAAGACCTTGCAATTTCTGTTCTCCTTCTTTCACCACCTGACAAAGTATATGCAATACTATTTCTTATATGATCAATAGAGAACTCGTCAAGCAGTTCTTCCAATTTTTCAAATTGTTGTTCTTTAGATAAATTTGTAAGCTCAAGAACTAATTTTAAATTATTTTCAACGGTTAATTTTGTAAAAACGGAAGGTTCTTGAGATAAATAACCTAATCCACATAAAGCTCTTTTATACATTGGTAATTTTGTAATATTTGTTTTGTCTAAAAAAATATTACCTTTATTTGGTTTTATCATACCTGTTATCATATAAAAAGTAGTTGTTTTTCCGGCACCATTTGGACCTAATAAACCAACAATTTCACCTCTATTAACTTCAAGTGAAACACCATTAACAACACTACGTTTATTATATGTTTTAATTATATTTTTTGCTTTTAATTTGTTAAAATTGCTCATCATTTAATTCTGTATGTAACACCGCTGGGCTTTAATATTTTCCAATTTGACAAATCCGTATCGGATTCAAAACCTAGTCCATATAATGTATCATTTTCTTCTGTTGTAAATCTAATAGAATCATAAGATATAACTTTATTGTAACTTCTATCCCAATAAATAGAATTTGTTACTAGAACAAATCCACTATCAGATACAACTTTTACATTTCCAAATGCGTTAAAACTATTATCTGTTTCATTTATAAATGCAGAGTCAGAATTTAAAACTGAAGTTTTAATCCCAAGTTCATTATAAAATATTGCAGTCACATTATTTTTTAATTTAGTATCTTCAGACTCATTTTTGATAAGTAAATCTGATGTTGTTTCGAGAGATAGTTTATTTTTTTTATATATTATAATTTTAGGATTTGTAATAAAATTATCTGGGTAATCTTGAATATTTTTAATGTTTAAATTTTTTGTATTATTATGACAAGATAAGAATGAAGATAAGAGTATAATAAAAAAAAGTGTATTATTTGTCATAGCAATATATTTTTTTAATCATATTGTCCATTATTTTTTCTAGTCTATTTTGTTTATCTAAAATCAATTCTACTACTTCAAGTAGAACACCTTCACCACCAGATTTTGAAGTAACATAGTCTGAAATTTTTATAATTTTTGAGTGAGCATTAGGTACAGTTACTGATAATCCAGATTCTATAATAGGAGGAATATCAATTAATCCATCTCCAACATAACATACATTTTCCTTTTTTAATTTGTAATAATTAATAATTTCTTTATAAGCTGTTATTTTATCAAGTACACCTTGAATGCAAAATAAAATTTTCAGCTCTTTAGCACGAATGGATGTAGATTCTGAATATCGTCCTGATAAAAAAGCAACAGGTATATCTGCTAATCTTGCTAGAGCTACCCCAGCACCATCATCAACGTGAAAATTTTTAATTTCATTTTTATTATTATCAATATAAATCTTGCCATTAGTTAATACTCCATCAACATCAGTTATTATAAGTTTAATTTTATTTGCTTTATTGTTTAGACTCATTGCTAAAACCTATTGATGCTTTTATAAAATCTTCAAATAATGGATGAGGTTCAACTATTCTACTTTTAAGTTCTGGATGAAATTGAACAGCTAAAAACCAAGGATGTTTTTTTAATTCAATTATTTCAATTAAATCTAAGTCTGGATTTATTCCGCTAAAAACTACACCATTTTTTTTAAATTCTTCCTTAAATAGATTATTGACTTCATATCTGTGTCGATGTCGTTCTTTTACTTTATATTTTGAATAGGCACTTTGTGCTAAGGTATTAGATTTCAATTGACAAGAGTATGAACCCAGTCTCATTGATGCACCTTTAAGTCTTACTCCTTTTTGATCATTCATTAAATCAACTACTGGATATTTTGTTTTTGAATTAAATTCCGAGCTGTTAGAATTTTTAAAATTACACAGATGTCTTGCAATATCAATTATAGCGCACTGTAAACCAAGACAAATACCAAAAAATGGTATTAAATTTTCACGAGCATATTTGGAGCATAAAATTTTACCTTCAATTCCTCTATCACCAAAACCTCCAGGTATTAATATACCATCTATATTTTTAAATAATAGTTCAAAATTTGTACCTGAGTTAATTTTTTCTGTATCAATCCACGTTATGATAATTTTAGCTTTATTTTTAACACCAGCATGAACAAAGGCTTCCAATATACTTTTGTATGAGTCCTGAAGACTATTGTATTTACCACAAATTGCAATATTTAATGAGTAAGAAGGTTTTTTAAAACTATTTATAAAATCAGTCAAATAATTAATGTCTTTTTGATTGTTATCAATCTTGAGATTTAATTTTTTCATTATGGCTTTATCAAAATTTTGATTGTTTAAAACTAATGGGATTTCATAAATGGTAGCAACATCAGGAGATTCAAATACCATATTAGATTCAACATTACAAAATAATGCTATTTTCTTTTTTAATTTTAAATTTAAATGATTTGAGTTTTCAGTTCTACAAACTATTATGTCAGGATCAAGTCCAGACTCCCTAAGTCTCATTACACTATGTTGCGTTGGTTTTGTTTTCATTTCTCTACTTGCATTAATATAAGGAAGTAGAGTTGTGTGTATGATTAAACAATTTTTTTTACCAACATCTAATCTTAATTGTCTTATTGCTTCAACAAAAGGTTGACTTTCAATATCACCTACTGTACCACCAACTTCTGAAATAATAATATCAAATTTTCTATTTGGATTTACGCTCCTAATTCTTCTTTTAATTTCATTTGTTATGTGAGGAATAACTTGTATTGTTTCACCTAAAAAATTACCTTTTCTTTCTTCGTTTAAAACATTCCAATATACAGTACCTGCAGATGTTGTATTTAAACTTGACATATTTTCGTTTATAAAGCGTTCATAATGCCCTAAGTCAAGATCGGTTTCTGACCCATCATCCAAAACAAACACCTCACCATGTTGAAAAGGATTCATAGTTCCAGGATCAATATTAAGATATGGATCTAATTTTTGAATGGTAACTTTATATTTGTTTGATTTCAGTAAAAAACCCAGAGATGATGCCACTATACCTTTTCCCAAGCCAGAAAGCACACCACCTAATACAAAAATATATTTAACTGGATTTTTTCTTTTCACTTGGTACGTATGATTTTAGGAACTTGAATGTAGTTGTCATCTTTTTCAGGTGTATTCTTTAAACTTTGTTCTAATTTTAAAGAGCTTTTAATATTATCATTTCTCATCACATTTTTTTGATAGGGTATTATGCTAGATAAGGGTTTAATTTTTTTTGTATCTATTTCGTCAAGTTTTGAAATGTAAGATACAATGTTGGACATTTGTTTAGAAAACAAACTACAATCAGAATCGTTAAGTTTTAACCTTGCTAATTCAGCAATTTTTTTTACAACATTTTTTGATATTTTGTTAGATTTTGTCATTAAAATTAATTCTTAAATTTATCAAAATTTTATAACTTATTTTATAAAAATAATTTATAACTTTTACTAAAATAAATAATCAAATTAACTTTGTGTTGAATGAGTAGTATAAAAAACCTTTTAAATCAAAATAAAAATCATAAACGTATTTTCAAGCTAGCAGGTCAATTGGGTCATTCCTTGGGTTGTAAAACATTTTTAGTTGGGGGGTATATTCGAGATCTTTTGATGAATAAAACTGCAAATGACATTGATATAGTTGTTGAAAAAAATGGTGTAAGTTTCGCAAAAAAATTATCAAAAATACTTGAATCAGATGGATTTGTTGCTTTCGAAAAATTTGGTACTGCGCAGCTCAGTTTTAAAAATTTAAAAATAGAAGTTTCAACTGCTAGGTCAGAAACATATTTAAAGAACTCAAGGAAGCCATTAGTTGTTTTTAGTGATATTAATGATGACTTATCTAGAAGAGATTTTACAGTAAATACAATAGCAGTTTCAATTTTACCTGAAAGTTATGGTAAAATTTCTGATCCATTTAATGGTATCAAAGATATAAAAGATAAAAAACTAATTACTCCGCTTGATCCTGATAAAACCTATAAAGATGATCCTTTGAGGATGTTGAGAGCTGTAAGATTTGCTGCACAATTAAATTTTGAAATCGATATAAAATCTTTTGAAAATATTAAAATCAACAGAGAAAGATTAAAAATAATTTCTCAGGAAAGAATTACAGAAGAGTTGGTAAAGTTACTTAGTACTGACAAGCCAAGTATTGGGTTTTATTTAATGCAAAAATCTAAATTACTAGAATATGTTTTTCCTGAGATGTTAGATATGCCTGGAGTAGAAATTATTAATGGTATGGGCCATAAAGATGTATTTATTCATACATTACAAGTTGTAGATAATGCTGCTATGTTAACAAATAAAATGGAAATAAGGTTTGCAGCTTTGGTTCACGACATTGCTAAGCCAATTACTAAGAGATTTAATAACATAAAGGGATGGACCTATCACGGTCATGAAGAAGTTGGTAAAAGAATGATTTCATATATTGCTAAGCGAATGAAACTGCCAAAAAAATTAAAAAATTATCTTCAAATTTTAACCAAATTACATTTAAGACCAATTGCTTTAGCAAAAAAAGAGATCACTGATAGTGCCGTTAGGCGGTTAATTCTTGAAGCTGGCGATCTAATTGATGACTTAATGATATTATGCAGAGCTGATATAACAACCAAAAATCCAAGTAAAGTAAAAAAATATATTAAAAATTTTGATATTGTAGAAGAGTTAATAAAAAATGTAAAATTAAAAGATGAAATGGAAAAATTTCAATCACCAGTTAGAGGCGAAGTCATAATGAAAGATTTAAATTTAGAACCAGGCCCTATAGTTGGACAAATAAAAATAGCTATTGAAGAGGCTATATTGGAAGGTATTATAAAAAATGATTATGATGCTGCTTATAATTATATGATAAAAATAAAAGACAAATATTTAGATAATTAACTTAAATTTACGAAATGAAAAAAACAAAAATAATAGCTACTATTGGGCCTTCAAGTGAAAAATCAACAAATTTAAAAAAAATGATATTATCTGGAATGAATATAGCCAGAATAAATATGTCTCATCAATATGATTTAAATGATTTAAAAAAACTTATTATTAAAATTAGAAAACAGGCAGAAAAGTTGGATCGTTCAGTAGCAATATTATTTGATCTGTGCGGTCCAAAGATTAGAGTTAGTTTTGATAATAAACATCAAAATATAAAAGTAAAAAAAAATCAAGCATTTACTTTAGGAAACGGTAAAGTAGATATTCCAATAAATTTGCCTCTTAAATTTAAAAATATAAAGCCTGGTGCATTGGTAAAAATAGATGATGGTTACCTATCATTTAAAGTAGAGGGTACCAAAGATAACATACTAAAAATAAAATCACAAAATGATGGTGAAATAATCAATGGTAAAGGAATAAACTTGCCAGGTATTGATTTGGATGTAGATACCGTTACGAAAAAAGATATTGATGATGTTAAACTAGCTCTAGAATTAAAAATTGATTGGTTAGCAATGTCATTTGTCAGATCTGAGGAAGATATTTTAAAATTGAAAAAAATTTTTCAAAAACATAATCATCAAATACCTGTTATTGCAAAAATAGAAAAACCTGAAGCTATTCAAAATTTAAAAAAAATCGCAATGGCCTTTGATGGTATTTTAGTTGCTAGAGGTGATCTTGGTGTAGAGATGCCCATTAACCAATTACCTTTATTACAAAAAGAAATTGTAAATAAATGTTTACAAAATAAAAAACCTGTTATAATTGCAACTCAAATGTTGGAATCGATGATCAACAACGTTAACCCTACTAGAGCTGAGGTAAATGATATAGCAAATGCAATTTATGATGGTGTTGATGCAGTGATGTTATCTGCAGAAACAGCAGTTGGCAAATATCCAATAGAATCATTAGAAATGATGAGTTCTATTGCTAATACTGTAGAAGCTGATTTAGATCCTTTGAATTTTAGTCGATATATACCTGATAAGGTAAGAAAAAGTGATAGGAGATCTTCGATTTGTCACGCAGCTATGAATATGTCAAATGATTTACATATCAAGGCGATAATTGTAATGACCGAATCGGGAAGTACTGCAATTAAAATGGCACAATATAGACCAAATTCTAATATATATGCATTATGTCCTTATCCAGATACTTGTAGAATGTTATCATTAATTTGGGGTGTTACATCAATTAAAGTAAAACAATATACATCAACAGATGAAATGATTTTAAATTATATATCAATTATGAAAGATAAAAAATATATTGATAAAGGAGACAAGGTTATAATCACTGCTGGAGTTCCAATTGGAATTTCAGGTACTACTAATATGATTAAAATTCATGTAGTTGATTAATTATAAAATTAATTCTACTAATTGAATAATATCAAGTATATCTAAGTTTAAATCTTCATTAATATCTAAAATTAAAAACTCAAAATTTGAGGGAGTTTCATTTCCAATAGCGAATTCAACCATCATTATAACATCAATTATATTTAGAGTACCATCTAAATTGATATCTCCATATAAATCTATATTTTCAGTATTTTGTAATTGATAAACTCTCACATAATCTATTTCATATCTTTGCGGAAAAAGATTATTTTCTGTTTCACAACTCATAAAATGACTACCAATCGCAAGATTTAGTATAATATAAAATTCTTGATCATAAGGCCATTGTTGCCAGCCTGAATTATTATTGTAATATGTGCCAATCCAATTACCATTAATATAAAATTTCAGTTCACTTTCAGTCCATTCTAACTCATATTCATGGAATTCTGATGTTGCTGTTGAAATAAATTCTTCATAGGATGTAGGTGGAATTCCACCGTTCCAGTTATATGTGCTATTATGAACAGTTGCTTCAGGATGATTTTCTAAATTATCACAACCATAGTGTTCCATAATATCAATTTCACCACTATGCGGCCAACCACCATAAACAGAATTGGTTGGCATCATCCAAAATGCTGGCCAGGTACCATTGGCAGATGGAACTTTAATTCTAGCTTTAATTTTTCCATAAACCCAATCACCTTGATTAACAGTTTTCATTCTTGCTGAAGTATAATTGTAACCATTATAATTTTCATATAAGGCTTGAATAACTAGATTACCATTCTCAATGAATGCATTTTCTGATCTGGATGTGTAATATTGATGTTCTCCATTTCCCCAACCCCAGCTGCCATTTCCTATTTCAAAAGTCCATTTATTCAAATCGATGTCATTTCCATTAAACTCATCACTCCAAACAAGTACGTATTCTTCCGGTCCTGAATCACACTCAATGCAGCTATTAAAACAAACTTCATTTAAAACTTGATTATCATTTGTTACCGTTATTTGTCTATCGTTAAAATCTCCTGATGAACAAAAGCCAGTGATATTTTCCCAACCTGGGCTATCCCAATAATCATAATATCCATTTCTAAATTTATAAGTATAAGTTCCTGGAAGTAATTCAACTGAAATTTGCCATCTATTATTTTCTATTTCTTCCATAGCCAAGCCATTTGGACCATTTAATTGTTCATCAGAACCAACAATGAAAATAGCTGGATAATTACCATCACCTGTTTGAATCTCAATATCTGACATATCCACTGTAAAAGTAGTTGAATATCCATTGAATGAACTACAGCTATTTTGACAGGTACCTGCACAATAACTTTGTGAAATATCATTATTATTTATTAAAAAACCATAATTAGGCCACTCATCGTTTGGTGTAAAATCACATTCAGATCCTGTTGGCGCATTAAAAGTTGTTGAATTATTCCATATGTCATTCCACCAATTAGGAATTGAGGTATCTACTCCCAATACAACATATTCATACTCACCGTTGGGTAATGACATTGAACCAGTCCAAATATTATTTGTTTGTGATAATTCTAGACCCCATCCTGTCCAACCATCAAATGAACCTGTAACCCACATAGCTCCAAATTCATCTTCTGTTTCAATTGAAAAGTTGACGCTTGATCCAAATGATAGGGTTAAAGAAATAAAGAAAATTATAATATTAAACATAAAAGAAATCCAAAATTTTAATGAAAAAGGAGACTAAAATAGCCTCCTTTTTCTAAATAAACACAATTACTTACTTTATCAACAACACTTTTTGAGTACTAATGTTAGAATTTACATCTGTTTGGATTAGATATAATCCACTAGGTGCGTCATTTGCATCCCATACATATGTATGATATCCTGAACTCAAATTATCATTAACAATCACATCCATTAATTGACCCATGGTATTGTAAATTGAAA
>PAFF01000004.1 GCA_002704045.1 Fidelibacterota bacterium | reverse complement strand
TGGCTGGATTGCTTGTTTTTATGGGTGCGATTGGTAAATCAGCTCAGTTTCCTTTGCACATTTGGTTGCCTGATGCTATGGAAGGTCCTACGCCGGTCAGTGCTCTTATTCATGCGGCTACTATGGTAGCTGCTGGCGTGTATATGACATTCAGGATTTTTCCATTTTTAACACCTGATGCTTTGACTATTATAGCAGTGATAGGTGCTATAACTGCTTTTTGTGCTGCTATAATGGCAGTTACTCGCAATGATATAAAGGCTGTGTTAGCTTATTCAACTATTAGTCAGCTTGGTTATATGATAATGGCTTTGGGTGTAGGTGCTCATTTGTATGCTTTCTTTCATTTAGTTACTCATGCAATGTTCAAAGCTTGTTTGTTTCTCTGTAGTGGATCCGTAATTCATGCGATGCATCATTCTTTGCATCATTTGCAAGATCACGATACCGATCCACAAGATATGCGAAATATGGGTGGCTTGAAAAATAAAATGCCAATAACTCATATAGCTATGCTTATTTCAACTTTAGCTATTGCAGGTGTACCATTTTTCTCTGGTTTTTTATCAAAAGATGGAATTTTGGCAGGTACCTTATCCTACTATCATACTCACCATGGGTGGACAGTAATCTTGCCTTTTGCTGGATTTGGTGCAGCTATGATAACAGCTTTTTATATGTTTAGACTCATTTTTATGACTTTTTACGGCAATCCTAATAATGTTGATATCAATAAGCATGTCCATGAATCGCCGCTTTTAATGACAATTCCTTTAGTATTATTATCATTTTTAAGTACTGCTTTTGCATTTACGCTAAATTTTAATCCACTACTTAGTAAGGGTTGGTTTAAGACGTTAGTTGGTAAAAGCAAACATAACTTTCTTGATATGTCAGTAATTAAAGATGGTATACATCACGCTCACGATCAAGCTATGTTTTTATCTCTTTTTGTTGCAGGATTAGGTATAGCTACATCAATTGTATTTTATTATTTCAAAAAAGTTGATGTTGATAAAATAGCAAAAATTGTTAATATTTTTGGAATTTATAATTTGTCTAAGAATAAGTTTTATGTAGACAGAATTTATAATGCTTTATTGTATAGACCATTTATGTATTTAACCAAAGTTTTTACTTGGATTGATTGGGATGTTTACGATAGAATATTTATAAATGGATGGTCTTGGATAACTCTTACTATATCAAAAATAACTGGATATATTGATTATAATTGGTTAGATCAGAAAATCATTGATGGATCTGGACATTTAACAAATTTTGTAAGTAAAAAATTGAAAAGTACGCAAAGTGGTGTAATCCAAAATTATTTACTCAGTGGTACAATTGGATTGATTATAGTTTTTATAATTTTTCAAAATTTATAATAAGGAATTTTTATGTACAATAATATTTTAACATATCTTATTTTTATACCGCTTATTGGTTCTGCGCTGATGCTTACTATATCAATAATAAGAAAAGAAAATAATGATAACATTTACAAGTGGATAGCATTGATTGCGACTGGCTTGCAATTATTACTTACAATTTTATTATTGATAGATTTTGATCCTAAGGCAGGTATGCAGTTTGAAGAGCAATACTCATGGATACCAAAATTTGGCATTGAATATTATCTTGGTGTAGATGGATTGAGTATCCCTATGGTATTTTTAACATCTTTTCTTTCGTTTATTTGTATCATTGCCAGCTGGAATATTAATAAATCTACATTAGGTTATTTTTCGTTGTTCCTAATGTTGGATACTGGAATGATGGGAGTATTTGTATCTTTAGACTTCTTCTTATTTTACGTATTTTGGGAAGTCATGTTACTTCCAATGTATTTTTTGATAGGTATATGGGGTGGGCCTCAAAGAACCTATGCGGCTATTAAGTTTTTCTTGTATACTTTGTTTGGATCAGTATTTATGTTACTCGGAATGTTAGCATTATATTTTTATTCAGATCCAAATACATTTAATCTTATTACTTTGATTCAGACTGCACCACAAATTGATGCAGAATTATGGGGATATCCATTAAAATATCTTATTTGGTTAGCTTTATTCATAGGTTTTGCTATAAAAGTTCCTGTTTTCCCTTTCCACACTTGGCTACCTCTTGCGCATGTTGAAGCGCCTACGGCAGTATCAGTTATACTGGCTGGTGTTTTATTGAAAATGGGTACATATGGATTGTTGAGAATCAGTTATCCATTGCTTCCTGGAGAAGTAATAGATTTTTCTATGATATTAGCTATTCTTGGTGTTATAAACATACTTTGGGGTGCTGCCAATGCAATTGCTCAGGTTGATCTAAAGAAAATGGTAGCTTATTCGTCTGTAAGTCACATGGGTTATGTATTATTGGGTATGGCTGCAGTTGTTGCAGATAATAAAGCTGGTGCACAGGCAGGTTTGAATGGTGCAGTTATGCAAATGTTTAATCACGGAACAATAACTGCAATGTTATTTTTATTAGTAGGTGTTATATATGACAGAGCTCATCATAGATATATATTTTTTCCTAAAGGTCATGAAAAAGAAGGTGAGGTGGGGTTTGGAGGTTTAAATTCAAATCTTCCAGTTTTTGGTGCTTTTATGGCTTTAACATTCTTTGCGGGTCTTGGACTTCCTGCATTGTCAGGTTTTATTAGTGAAGCTATGTGTTTTATAGGAGGTTTTAGCGCCTTTAGAACAATAACAATTATTGGAACATTAGGTATTCTGTTAAATGCCATTTATTTTCTAAGAGCATATCAGTACGTATTTTTTGGAAAACTTAACAAAGAATATGAAGGTTTAACAGATATGAACGCTCGTGAAATAGGTATTATAATTCCCCTTGCTTTTCTAGTTATCTTTTTTGGTGTTTATCCATCCCCTTTACTGGATTTAGTTCATCCAACTATGGACAATTTGATTGATTTAATTCAATCAAGCTCTACTTTTTTAGGTATGAAATAAATGAGCAATTTCTTAAGCCTTCAATATTTTTTACCTGAGCTGTGTCTTCTAGTATTTACTTTATTGATAATCATTTTTGAATTAATACCAAGTTTAAAAAAACATACATTTAATTTATCTGTGATAGGACTAATTATTACAAGTATTTTATTATTACAAACGCATGGACAAAATTCTGCCTTATTCTTGGGGATGATAACAATAGATCCCTTTTCTCATTTTTTTAAATATATTTTTTTATTATCAACCTTGTTAGTTATTGTAGTTTCTCGATATACTAAAGAATTAGAAAGCATATACTTCTCAGAATATTTAGCTTTATTGTATATATTATTGTTTGGTCTATTTTTAATGTCTTCTTCAATTAATCTTCTAATGATTATATTATCGATAGAAACTGTAAGTATAGCTTCATATATTTTAGCGGGTATACTTAAGTATGATAATAAGTCAAATGAATCTTCTCTTAAATATGTGATTTTTGGAGCTTTTTCTACAGGAATTATGCTATATGGAATGAGCTGGTTGTATGGATTCTCGGGATCTTTAAATTTTTATCAGATAAATATATCATTACAGAATTTAGAAGATCCATTTATTGTGTATATGGCAGTAGTCATGATTTTAGCTGGTATTGGATACAAAATAGCAATGGCACCATTCCATTATTGGTCTCCCGATGTATATGAGGGTGCACCAACAACGATGACTGCTTATTTTTCAGTCGCTCCAAAAGCAGCTGGATTTGCGCTTATGGCCAGATTTTTTTATGTTACATTTACAGATTATTCAGGTTCTGCTCCTGTAGGTGTCTCAAATGTTGACTGGATGACTATAGTCGCAATTTTATCAGCAGCAACTATGACTATTGGAAATATACTTGCATTGAGACAAACTAATGTTAAGAGAATGTTAGCTTATTCAAGTATAGCTCATGCTGGATATATGTTAATGGCTTTATCCGTCGCTACTGACTCCGCTTTAATATCCGTTATGTTTTATTTATTTACATACATGTTTATGAATTTAGGTGCGTTTTTTGTATTGATTTATGCAAATAATGTATCGAATGTCGAAACTATTAAAGACTTTAACGGTTTTGGAGCAAAATCACCATTTCTAGCAGGATGTATGGTATTATTTTTATTGTCATTAACTGGTTTACCGCCAACATCTGGTTTTATAGCAAAGTTTTATTTGTTTGCAGCAATGATTGAAGCAGAAAAATTTTATTGGTTAGCCATCATCGCTGTTTTAAACACTGTGATATCATTATTTTATTATTTTAGCATAGCTAAAAGTATGTATTTAGACAAAATTACCAATGATGTTGGTATTGAAGAAAATAAAGTTTTTACATTTGTTGTTCTTGTTTGTGCTATTCCAACAGCATTTTTAATAATCAATTGGAGTTCATTATATGATTATATAGCATCTTCAATTTTGTTTGGTTTAGGCCTGTAAAATGATTGACGTGCCAGTTTCGACATCAAAAGTTCATATGCAGGAAATGATTTTGCCAAATGATTCAAATATTTTAGGAAATGTATTAGGTGGGAAGGTAATGCATTTAATGGATGTGTGTGCAGCTATGTCAGCACTTAAACATTGTAGAAACCAAGTTGTTACAGCATCAGTAGATAACTTAGACTTTTTAGCTCCATCAAAAATTGGTGATTTTTTGATATTGAAATCATCTGTCAATTATTGTGGTACTACTTCAATGGAAGTAGGTGTAAGAATCGATACAGAAAACAGAAAAACTGGAAAATTAAAGCATACAGCTTCTGCATATCTTACTTTTGTAGCAATTGATGAAGATGGAAATACTGTTAAAGTACCTCAAGTCTGTCCTAATACAGATGATGAGATTAGACGATTTTCAGAAGCTAAAATTAGATACAATGAAAGAAAATTAAAATTATAGTAAATTGAACGTAATAAATATAAATAAAGGTCTTGATATCCCAATTAATGGTGCCCCTAGTAATACTATAGAAGATATGAGTAATTCTATAACTATAATATTGCATCCTTCAAAAATTTCAGGTATTAAACCAAAATTGACATGTAAAATAGATGATGAAGTTAAAATTGGGACAGAATTATTTCACGATAAAAGTGATCCAACAATTAGTTTTGTTTCAAATTGTTCAGGAAAAATTAAAAATATTGTTTTAGGTGAAAGAAGAGCTCTCGATGAAATTAAAATCGAAAATGACAATCTAAATACCCAGTTTAAAGAATATAAATCCTATAAATCATCTGAAATTAATAGTATCAATAAAGATACCCTGGTTAACATTTTAAAAGAATCTGGAAATTGGACTTATATTAGGCAACGTCCTTTTTCTAAAATAGCAGATTCTAAAAAAATGCCTAAAGCTGTTTTTGTTTCTTGTTTCAATTCGGCTCCACATGCCTTAAATACAAATTTACTTTTTGATAATAATAAAAAAAATGCATTACAAACTGGCATCAACGCTTTATGTAAAATATCTGGTTTGAATTACATTAATTTATCTATAAGAAGTAATCAGGATTTAAACTTTTTTAACTCATTATACAATGTTAATTTAAATATTGTTAATGGACCTCATCCTGCAGGAAATGTTGGCATACAAATTCACAAAATCAATCCTATAAATGTAGGAGAATCGATATGGTATATAGATTTTCAAGATTTATTAGCTATAGGTGATTTTTTAAATTCAGGAAAAATTATAAATACTAAAATTATTTCTATATCTGGTGAGCAACTTGTAAATCCAACACATTGCAAGATTCTTAAGGGAACTGTCATTAAAAATATAATTAAAGATGATTTAGATTTAATTAAATCTAGAATTGTATCAGGGAATATTCTAACAGGCTCCATATCTAATATTGAAAGAGGTATTGAATATTACGATTCGCAAATATGCGTTGTTCCAAATAATGGAGGAAGACACTTTTTAGGATGGTTAATGCCAGGATTTGATAAATATACAAACTCTAATACTTATTTGTCAAAAATAATTAAAAATAAAACCTGGTCCTTAAACACTTTGATAAATGGTTCATACAGAACAATTATTCCTTTTGGTTATTGGGAAGACGTACTTCCATTGGATGTGATACCACAATATTTAGTTAAAAGTATATTGGCTGAAGATATAGAAGAGATGGAAAATTTGGGAATATACGAATGCCATGAAGAAGATTTTGCACTATGCACATTTGTATGTCAGTCAAAGTTCCCAGTTCAAGAAGTTATTAAAAAAGGTTTAATGTTAATGGAAAAAGAAGTATAATGCTAAGATCATTATTAGATAGCGTTAAAGATCAGTTTGAAAAAGGTGGTAAATATGAAAAGTTTTATCCATTGTATGATGCTTTAGATACTTTTCTATATACACCATCCACCGTTACGACAAACGCGCCCCACATAAGGGATTCAATTGATCTTAAGCGTTCAATGATATTTGTTGTTATAGCAATGGTCCCAGCTATTTTGTTTGGTATATTTAATATAGGTTATCAAGATGATTCAACCAGGACTATTGCCGATAATTTTGTTTTTGGACTCTATTATGCTGTACCAATTATTGTAATTTCTTATGCAGTAGGTGGTATTTGCGAAGTTTTGTTTGCTATAATCCGTAAGCATGAAGTTAATGAGGGATTCTTAGTTACAGGAATGCTTATACCTTTAACTATGCCCCCTGATATACCATTATGGATGGTAGCAGTTGCTACAGCATTTGGAGTAATAATAGGAAAAGAAATTTTTGGAGGAACAGGTTATAATATCTTTAATCCAGCCTTGACAGCAAGAGCATTCATTTATTTTGCTTATCCATCTGAAATATCTGGTGATTTAGTATGGACAGTTGATGGTGTGTCAACAGCAACGCCTTTATTGCAAGCTGCTTCAACTCAGGGTTCAGACTCACTAACATTATTATCCAGTGCAAATTATTCTTTTGAGCAAATGTTTTTTGGATTCATCCCTGGTTCTATTGGTGAAACATCAACATTAGCTTGTTTGATTGGAGCCGGTTTTTTATTAGTTACCAAGGTTGCAAATTGGAGGGTAATGATAGGAATGACATCAGGTATGGTTTTTACTTCAATAATATTTATGTTTCTATCACCGTACAGTACTAACCCCATGTTATCTCTACCTCCGCATTATCATTTCGTTATGGGAAGCTTTGCATTTGGTATGGTTTTTATGGCAACAGAGCCGGTGACGGCATCTCATACTAATAAGGGCAGATGGTATTATGGATTAATCATTGGTATAATGACTGTTATTATCCGATCAATAAATCCTGCATATCCCGAAGGAGTTATGCTTGCTATTTTGTTCGCAAATGCATTTGCTCCACTAATAGATTATTTCGTATTACAAGAAAATATTAAAAGAAGATTATTAAGAAAATGAATGAAAATTTAAAAACATATCAGTTTGTATTGACCTTGGCTGTTGTATGCGCGTTGTTGCTATCAATAACAAATTCAAATTTAAAAGATAAACAATTATATAATATTGAAGTAGATAGAAAGAAAAATGTATTAAAATGTGCTGGTTTTGATGTTGCTAGTATTTCTAGTCAAGATATTGTTGAATATTACAATTCCTCAATTGTTGAAAAAGTGCTGTCATTAAATGGAGATGTGTTTGATATTAATGTTAATGATTTAAATGTTCTAGAAAAT
>PAFF01000003.1 GCA_002704045.1 Fidelibacterota bacterium | reverse complement strand
GCTTGCTCTTCGTTTTCAAAATCAAACTGCAACTGAGTATGAATTCTCTTTTGAAATGTATTCAATTGAAAATATATCAGCATTTGCTTGTGAAATTTTTTTTGATGAAGATGTGTTTGAAATCTATTCAGAACCCTTTACTGATTTAGATAATGATGGTGGTTGGGATTACGGAGAAGAATTCGAAGATTATGGTCTTGATGGATGTGAAGATAGCTATGAAGATGGTGAAGGTGAGTGTAATCTTACAGAAGATCTAGCTGTAAATGACCCTAATAACGATAACTATAACTCATCAGATTCTACCTCAAGTCAGCTTGAGGGTAATTCAATATTTGATGACCAAACTATTGTGTTCGAAGACCTGTTCAATTCAAATATTGAGCCAATGAATGATTTTAATTATGTAAAATATGCTGAAGGTGGTAAAATTTCTCTAGTTGGAGCATTTGTTGAAGAAACTCCTGGTCAACAATATGTTTTTGAAATACTTGATCAAAAAATCGCTACTTTAAAATTAAGAATAAAATCTGGAGCTGTTTTGGATTCATCAGTAATATCAATCGGAAATTGGCAATTATTGCAACCTGATGGAAACGGCGCCTATTTCGGAGGTATGGTAGCAACAGAAACGTTATACGTTACGCAATAGTCTTCTACCTTAATTAGGTAATATAAAATAAAAAAATATCCCAATTCTACTACGTTACTTCTAATTTTTGCATTATTCAGTGTAAGCTCATCAGCTATTTTTGTAAAGTTCTTGCCTAATGTACTCCCTGAAACGATTGCATTTTGGCGTATGACTATAGGAGGATTAATATTATGGCTAATATATCCCCTTTATAAAGTAAAAAAAATAAAGAATAATACATTATATAAAATTATAATCGCTGGAATTTTTTTGGCATTTCATTTTATATTTTTTTTCAAAGCATTAAAACTTACAACTATTTCAAACGCTACTTTATTTGGCACGATGGCGCCAATTTTTTCTATAGTTTACGAAAAATTTTACAAAAAAATAATTCTTCATAAAAATGTTTACATTGGTTTGATAATATGTTTCCTTGGAAGCTTGTTAATTCATTTTGAAAGTTTGAAAATTAGTTTAGATCATGGAATCGGGAATTTATATGCAATTTTATGTTCGGTTTTAATTGCTGTAACATATAATATTGGAAAAGATGTACGAAATAATGTGGATACATATCAATACACAAAAATTTTATTTTCTACAGCAAGTTTTACTTTATTTATTGTAATGATAATTTCAAATAATAGCTTTTTTAACTATAGTAAGTTTGAATATAGTGTATTTTTATTTTTGGGAGTAATACCAACTATACTAGGGCATGGTATACTATCATATTCACTTAAATTTTTTCCAACTACAGTTGTAATGTCAGTTCCCTTAGGTGAGCCAATCATTGCCTCTTTTTTAGGATTTTTAATTTTTGGCGAAATAATTACAATGAATGTATTTTTATGTGGTATTTTAATATTAAGTGGATTGTATTTTATAATTAATAAATAACTGAAAAGTTATTTAATTTTAATTGAAAACATTTAGGAAATATTAATTGGATAAAAATCAATATAAAGCTCTTAATATCAATGACTATATAAGCTTAGCTCTACTTTTTATAATTTCTTTCTTCCTATTTGCCGACCAAAATCTTATGGGACCAAATTTAACTCAAATTGCGCAAGAATTTGGGTTTAATGATATTGAAAGAGATATAAAATTAGGAGGACACATATCTCTTGTATTTTGGCTTATTGGAGGTTTTGTAACACTTTTTTTTGGTTACTACACTGATATTGTAAATAGAAAGAAATTATTAATTATTGCAATATTGGTAGGTGAAATTCCGTGTTTTTTAACAGGTTTTGTAGAAACATATCAACAGTTTTTTTGGTTAAGGGCTTTAACAGGAATTGGTATAGGTGCGATCATACCAATTACATATTCATTATTAGCTGATTATTTTCCTCCAAATTTACGTTCCACTGCTACGGGTTGTTTAGGTTTGGTTGTAGGTTTAGGTATAGGAGGCGGACAATTACTTGCAGGGATTACAGGTCCTGATTATGGGTGGAGAATATGCTTTATACTTGTAGCAATACCTAATTTTATTTTTTTATTATTATATGGTATATTCGCAACGGAACCTAAGAGAGGTAAATCCGACACGAAAGTGTCAGTTAATCAGCAAATAGATTGGAATAATTTTAAAAAATTAATTTCAAAAAAAACTAATATTTTAATTTTTTTACAAGGTGTTGCTGGAACTGTACCTTGGGCAGTTTTTTTTGTATTTCTTGCAGACTATTTAGCACAAGATATAGGATACAGTGTTCAAACAGCATCTTTAATTGTATTTATTATAGGATTATCAGCTATGATGGGTGGATTTGTAGGGGGCATTTTAGGTAATAAATTGTACAATATTAAACCTCAATACCAACCTATATTATCAGGAATTTGTACATTGATAGGTATAATCCCAACAGGATTTCTTATAAATTTAAAACCTGTCAATGTTAACAATCCAAGCATAATTTATCCGCTCGTATTAGGAGTTTTTTCTGGATTTTTCATTACTGTTACTGCACCAAATATGAAAGCCATATTAATGAATGTTAATCATCCAAAGTCAAGAGGTATGGCTTTTGCTATTTACAATTTAGCTGATGATTTAGGAAGAGGGTTTGGACCTTTTATAATTAGTTTTTTCATATATCAATTTGGTAGACAATGGGGTTTTAATTTAGCAAATGGGATATGGTTTTTTTGTGCTATTTTTATTTTAATGATAGCAAAAACTTATACTAGTGATCAGGAAACATTATGATATTATTATATTTTTTTATTCTAATTTATGTTGTCATTATTGCTTATTTTAACTTAAAATATCCAGAATTGAGGTGGAATTGGGATATTATAAATGATTCAAATCTAAAATTTCCTAAGAATTTCTTTTGGGGAACAGCAACTGCTGCTCATCAAGTTGAGGGTAATTGTGAAAATAATAATTGGTATGATTGGGAAAATTCTGTTGATAAGAAAGGATTACCTAGAATAAAAGATAATCAAAAATCTGGAATAGCTTGTGATCATTGGAATAATTATAAACAAGACACTGAGTTATTAAAAAAACTAGGAGTTTCTCATTATAGATTATCAATAGAGTGGAGCAAAATTGAACCCCAGCAGGGTGAATTTGATCAAAGTGTATTAAATCATTATTCAGATTTAATTTCATATTTAATTAAAAATAATATAACCCCATATATTACACTTCATCATTTTACTAACCCCCTTTGGTTTGATAAACTAGGTGGATTTGAAAAAAAATCAAATATTAAATATTTTAAAAATTTTTGTAAAACAGTTTTTTCAATTTATAGTAAAGAAGTCAAAAATTGGTGTACTATAAATGAGCCCGAGGTATATTCAGTGATGGGTTATTTTATAGGTATTTTTCCACCTGGTAAAAAGAATCCTCAGCTCGCGGCTATAGTTCACAGAAATTTATTAATTGCTCATACAGAAGTTTATCAAGAGTTAAAAAAAATGAAAAATGGAGATTCTTCTAGTATAGGTATTGTTAAAAATGTTATGCAATTTGATCCTGCAAGAAGATGGAATTTATTTGATTGGATAGCTTGTAGAGTTTCTGATCTAGTATACAATGAAATGTCTTTTTCATATTTAAAATATGGAAAAATAAAAATTAATATTCCCTTTTTTATTAAACTTTTTTACGAAGATAAACAAGCGATGAAAGCAACAGATTTTTTTGGTTTAAATTATTATTCACACATTCATTTAAAATTTAAATTTGACAAACACGAATTTTTTGAAAATGTTTATCCTAAAAATGATACAATGACCGATATGGAATACACAATATATCCAGAAGGCTTATATAGGGCTATACAAAGAGTAAAATTGATTGGAAAGCCTATAATAATTACAGAAAATGGTATAGCTGATAAGAAAGATGATAGAAGAAAATTATTTATTAGAAGATATATTTATGCAATGTTAAGATCAATTAAGGAAGGAGTCAATGTTAAAGGTTATTTTTATTGGACATTAATGGATAATTTCGAATGGGCAGAGGGTTATGATATGAAATTTGGTTTATACAAGGTTGATTTTGAAAATCAAGAAAGGAAATTGAGAGATGGTTCAAAAGAATATATAAAAATTATTAATGAATCAAACTAAAACATTAGCCCTTATTCTTGCTGCTGGTAAAGGAACAAGAATGCAATCAAACATACCAAAATGTCTGAACCCAGTTTTTCAAAAACCAATCTTATCATGGCTATTTGATGCATTTAGTAAAAATGAAATTGATTTAGGAATCATAATAAATCCATTAGATAAAAATTATTATCTGCAATACAAAGACAGAGTAAAATTTATTTATCAAAATGAACCCCTTGGAACTGGTCATGCTGTTAAACAGGCAAAAAAAGAAATATATCAATATGATCAAGTATTTGTGTTCGTTGGGGATAGTCCATTTGTAAATCATAACATATTAAAAAAAATGCTTACTGATCACAAATTAAATTTTTCAGATTGTACTATATTGACTTCTTTATTTACTGAAAAAAAATTTCCATACGCAAGAGTTATAAGAACTAATGGAAGAATTTCCAGAATTGTTGAAGAAAAGGATGCATCAGAAACTGAACTGGAATCATTTGAATTATTTGGTTCGCATTATTTATTTAGAGCTAATATCTTATTGGAATTCCTTGATTTATTGAAGCCTGACAAAGATAATAATGAAATCTATCTTACTGAAATACTAAATCATTTGATTGTTAAAAATAAAAAAATCAATTCATTAATTATTGAAGATTGGAGAAAGCTTATTGGATTGAACACAAAGGAAGATATAAGTTGGATAGAATCTCAAAAAATAATTTAATCCAAGATTATAAGATTCAATTTATAAATAGATTTAATGAATTACCATCAATTGTAAGCATTGCTCCTGGAAGAGTAAATATAATTGGAGAACATACAGATTATAATAAAGGCTTAGCTATTCCAGCAGCAGTTAATAAATGGATTTTGACATTAGCATCACTAAGAAAAGATCGAATAATAAATGTATTTTCTTTAAACTATAAAAAAACATTAAGATTTTCATATGATCAGTCAAATTTAAATGGTGAGCTTTGGGAAAAATATGTTAAAGCTTCAATTTATTTAATAAAAGAAAAATATAATGTTAAAAAAGGTTTTAATATATTAATTGGTGGAAATATACCAATAGGTTTTGGTTTGTCAAGTTCAGCAGCACTTGAAGTTTCTATAGTTTCTTCAATTGTGAAATTATTTGCATTAAATATAGATAATTATGAAATTTTAAAAATTTGCAATTTAATTGAAAATAAAATTCTTGGTATAAAAAGTGGATTCTTGGATCAATATGCATCAATTTTTTCAAAAAAAAATCAATTTTTGTTAATAGATTTTAAAAATTTAAATCATGAATATTTTAAATCAAATATTAAAAATGGTTGTTGGATATTAGTAAATAGTATGGTTGAAAGGAAATTAATTTTTTCTGATTATAATCAAAGAGTGTTAGAATGTAGTGATGCAATTAATTTTTTAAATCAAAAAATTAAACAAAAGTTAAATTTTAACTCTATTAATATTGAAATAATCAAGGAAATAAAACATAATAAAATATTTTATAACAGATTACTACACATAATTACTGAGAATCAAAGAGTTTTTAAAATGAAAAAAGCAATTTTATCGGGTGATCTTAATTTAATTGGTAATTTACTAAATCAATCTCACGATAGCTTAGCTAATAATTATAATGTGAGCTGCAATGAAATTGATTTTATCATTGATATTTCTAAAAAAGAAAATGGTTTTTTGGGTGGAAGAATAATGGGTGGTGGTTTTGGAGGTTGTACAATCAATTTAATTGATAAAAAATATAAAAAAGAATTTATTTCAAATATTAAAAAGAGTTTTTACAAAAAATATGGATATGACATAATGGTAGAAGAGTTCCTATTTTCTAGTGGATTAAGTATAGTTAAAGTTTGATTATATAATCCTTAAATGCATTTTTATTTAATATTAATAAAAATAACTAATGTGATGTAAAAATAATATAAATTACACCATTAGAATTAATAATTAAAATAAATCAAGTATGTCAAAAAATAAAGATTCAAATATTAGAATAAACAAAGTATACACTAGAAATGGCGATCACGGGAGAACCTCTTTGATTGGCGGAATAAAGGTTGATAAAGATGATTTAAGAATTGATGCATATGGAACAATTGATGAGCTAAATTCAGTTTTAGGTTTGTGCATTAGTGAAATAAATAAAATTGAAAAAAAAAATATTACAGATAAAACGTTAAAAATTTTCACAAGGATTCAAAATGAATTATTTAATTTGGGTTCATCTTTATCAAGATTAGATATAGATAAAAAAAGTAATTTCCCTTCAATTAATAGAGACAATATCATAAAATTAGAAAATGAGATTGATCAATATAACGTTAACCTTCCTGAATTAACTTCTTTTGTTTTACCAGGTGGATCAAGTATAAATGCCCTTCTTCATTTAGCAAGAACTATTTGTCGACGCTCCGAGCGCATTTGTGTTTCTTTAACGAAAAAGACCAAAGTTGATGAGAATGTTATACCATATTTGAATAGATTATCAGATCTTTTTTTCGTATTAAGTAGGTGGTTTTCTCATAAAATGGACAGGGCAGAAAACCTTTGGGACCCAAAATTATAAATTTTTTAAAAAATTTATACAGTACTTTACTCCAAAAAATATAATTAAAAACAGTAAAACATAAAAACCTACGTACAAAATAATAGTTAGAAATAACAATGAAATTGTAAAATAAACGAATTTTCTAAATATACTTTTCTTATCAGAACTTTTCGAATTATTAAATGAAATAATAAATTTATTCATTAAAGATATTTTTCAACTTTTTCATCAATTATATGATTTTCTTGAAGATAAATTAATATACTTGTAAATATTATACTAAATAATATGACAGAATAAACTAGAGACCTTATGTCAAGCCACATTTGAGTATTTTGGCCATCAAACATTTGTATGGGAATATCTGCCAGAACAGCAGTCGCTAAACCTTTTGGAATGATTGAGCTAATTATTCCCCTATCAAATTTTGTGCTAAATCCTTTAACGGTGATTTTCGTAATTAATAAACGGCCAATTAGTATTATGATAGTTAAAATAAAACCAAAAAATATTAATTTAAGATTATTTAACTGAATTGATATGCCAAGAAAAATAAAGAAGAATGTTTTTACTAAAAAAATCACTTCAGAAAATAAAGTTCTTTCAATATCATTGAATTCTTCAAAATTCAAAGCCCCAAATTTAGTTACCAATTCTTTGGGAAGTTTTTTGGAATTAGCTAAAATCATGCCAAATGTGAGGGCGGTTATAGGGCCATTAAAACTGAAAAAATCTGATAATCCAAATAGAATAAACAGAAAAGCAAGAGATGAAAACATAGTATTTGGAAATTTTCTAATTTTATTTAATATAGTAGACCATATTATAGCTCCAAGTGTACCAAATATAATAGCCAAAATGATTGAACCAAAAACCTCTAATCCTATTATTTTACCATAATCTACTGAACCAATTTTTATAATATTGAGTATAGATAAAGAAAGTATGATACTTATAACATCTGATACAGCTGATTCAATGAATAGAATATTTTTTATTTTATTTGGAATTGATATGAGTTTGATTAAAGGTACCACAATAGCAGGTGATATATTTCCTAAAATTAAACCTATAAACAAAGAAGGTAAAAATTCATAATTTAGAAGAAGTAATGAGAATAAAAATGTTGAAAATGTAGTAAGGAAAAAAGTACCAAAAAGTAATTTATATGATTTGATTAAAGTTGATTTTAAAGTGCTTATTTGAAAATGACTTCCTCCATCAAAAAGCATTAATATTAAAGCTATTGGACCCAAAATTTCTCCTGCAAATCCAAATTCTTCAGCATGTAAAATACCTGTAATGGGACCAAGGAATAGGCCAATCAATGTCAATGGCAAAACATCAGGTATTTTAGTTTTTTTGAATACAGCAGTAAATATATTAGAGCCCAGAATTAATAGTCCAATAGTGATTAATTTTATATCTTCCATTTAATTAATTTAATTCAACTTTATGAGATTTGAAAAAATGATTTATGATTAAAAAAGTAAAAATGATTGATGTGATGAT
>PAFF01000002.1 GCA_002704045.1 Fidelibacterota bacterium | reverse complement strand
TGTTTGCGGAACAGGTGATTCTAATCAAGATGGTGGTGTTGATGTATTAGACGTAGTACTTGTTGTTGATTTTGTTTTAGGTAATAATACGCCGAACGATGATCAATTATGTGCATCAGATATGAATGCTGATGGTGGAATTGATGTTCTTGATGTTGTTCAAATTGTTGATATTATTCTTGGTAACAGAGGAATCAAAGCAAATACAGCTGAAATAATTTTCAATGGTAACAATGTTAAATTTGATGCAAATGGAATCGTTGATGCATTCCAGATCAAGTTAAGTCATAATGGACCAATTGAACTAGAACTAACAGATGATGTTCTTGTTTCAAAATATAGGACTGTTGGAAATACAACAACATTGATTATTGTGTCACCAGAGAAAGATCATTTATTTACAACAAATAACCATTTCATTGTAGAAGAAGTACTAGCTGCTACAACAGATGGATATATAAATGTTTCTATGGATATTCCATTGGATTATTCTGTAGGCACAGCATATCCGAATCCATTTAACCCAACAACTAATTTAAGTATTGATTTAAACACGAATGCTAGAGTCAATATTTCAATTTACAATACCATGGGTCAATTAATGGATGTGATTGTTAATGATAATTTGAGTTCAGGATATCATACATATGTATGGGATGCGAATGACGCACCTAGTGGATTATATCTAATCCAAACAGATGTTAATTCTAATATTAGTACTCAAAAAGTGTTGTTAATAAAGTAGGTAATTGTGTGTTTTTTAGAAAAAGGAGGCTATACAGCCTCCTTTTTTTTTATTCATTAAATAAAAAAGTGTTAATTTAGTTTATAATTTTAAAGGAACAATAAATGAACAAAGACAAAGTAATTGAACTATTAACAAATATTTTTGATTTAGAATTAAATGGTATCATAAGGTATACTCATTATTCTCTTATGATTTTTGGACCAAATAGAATACCACTAGTTGAATTCTATAGATCCATGGCCAAAGAATCATTAACACATGCTGAATTAGCAGGAGAACATATAACAGGTTTAGGGGGACATCCACCTTTAAATACTGAAAAAATTCAAGAAACATTTAAGCATGATATAAAAGACATTATTAATGAAAGTATTGCTCACGAGAAAAAAGCAATCGACGCTTATTATGCATTATTAAAAGAAGTAGAAAATAAATCAATTGCACTAGAAGAATATTGTAGGACTATGATTTGCGCTGAAGAGCAAGATTATAATGAAATGATTAAAATGTTAAACGAATAAATAAATTAGTGAAAAAATATGATATCATAATATTCGGTGCTACTGGCTTTACTGGCCAATTAGTTACAGATTATTTATTACTACATAGTGATGCTAAGGATTTAAAAATTGCATTGGCCGGAAGAAATAAAGAAAAGTTAAAAAATCTTGCCTTGAAATATAATGAAGTTAATCCTGATACATATATAGCAGATTCTTTTGATGAAAATTCAATTGATGAAATTACAAAATTAACTAATTTAATAATATCTCTTGTTGGTCCATATAGTTTATATGGAGAGTATTTAGTAGAAAGTTGTATAAAAAATTCAACCCATTATTTAGATTTAACTGGAGAGCCTAACTTCGTTAAGAAAATAAGAAATAAATTTTCAGAATCTAAATTTAAATCTATTATTATGCATTGTTGTGGATTAGAATCTGTAATACCTGATGTAGGTGTATTATATGCAGTAAAAAAAATGAATTCACAGAAAAAAGATATATCATTTTTTTTTAAAGCAAATGGCTCATTATCAGGGGGAACTTGGGCATCATTTATCAATGCTATTTATTCAAATCAAATTTCAGAATCAATAAAAATAAATGTAAAAAAGTCAATTAGAAAAAATAATAGAAAATTTTATTATAGTAATGAATTTAGAAATTGGGTCTTTGTTTTTCCAGATATTGATAAACAAATTATTTACAGAAGTAGTAAATCCAGCGATGTATATGGAAAAAATTTTACTTTTGAAAAATATATGATGGTAAAAAATTTAAAACAGTTTTTAGTAATTATTTTATCTTTCTCGTTTATATCGATTTTGGCAAAATTTGGGATATTTAAAAACTGGTTGTTATCTCTAAGGCCAGTTGGAAGTGGACCATCAAAGAATCAAATTAAGAAAAGTTGGTTTAAAGCAATTTTTGTTGGACGAGGAAATAATGAAAAGGTTAAGGTTCAATTGAGTGGTGGTGACCCAGGTTATGGCGATACAGCCAAGTTCATAACTGAGATAGCTTTGTGTATAACCAATCAGTATGAACTATTAAGTAAAAAAGAAGGAATTGTTACTCCAGTAGAATGTACTGGAGAATTAATGATTGATCGACTAAAGAGTGCGGGAATTAAATTTGAAAAATTGTAAACTATTTTTTTACACTAGGTTTTAAAAATTTATTCATAATAGTTGTAAATTCATTCTCATTTAGTTCGTAACCAAGAAATACAATACCATGAAAAATGCCGCCCAAAGCTTTCATAACCAATTCTGGTTGAAGGTTAGTAATGTTATCGTCTTTTGCACCCTCTTCTAGTATTTCTTGTAATGATTTATATAAACTTTCTTGATATGGTTTCCAGGATTGCTTGGATTTATCAATGATATTAGGTGCAGTAAACAAAAATTCATAAAGTGTTTTATTATTTTTCACAGTTTTACTCATAATATTTAAAAGTTTTATAAATTTTTGTCTGGATGGAATATTTTCGTTCATTTTATCTTCAATAGATTCCCAAAGCTGCATCCATCCCCGTTCCATCATATTAATTAGTATTTCCTCTTTTGAGGGAAAGTAATAGTAAAGAGTTGCTGTTCCAAAACCTGATTCTTTTGCTATTTCAGACATAGTAGCATTTTCAACGCCCTTTTTTTTAAAGATATTGATTGCACCAATGATTATTCTTTCTTTTCTAATTTTTCTTTCTTCGATTTTGCGTTCATTCTTCATAATATATTTCTTCTTTTAAAATTTATTTAAATAATTTACAAATTTTTATTTTCATATTTTTGTAAAAATAAATTTGCGAAATTTTGGAAGTTGTCTTTTTTAATTGCATCTCTTATATCACTCATAATACGAATATAAAATGATAGATTATGTTGCGAAGCAATTCTGTAACCCAAGATTTCATTGGTTTTATAAAGGTGATGTAAGTAGGATTTTGAATAATTACTTGAAAGATCACAAATACCAGAACTATCTATCGGTAAATGATCATTTTTATATTTAGCATTTTTTATATTAATTTTTCCATTATATGTAAACAATTGTCCGTTACGACCATTTCTTGTAGGAATAACACAATCAAACATATCCACACCTCGCGCCACACATCGGATTAAATCTGCAGGAGTACCTACACCCATTAAGTAGCGTGGCTTATTTATAGGAATAAATTGAGTGACTAGTTCCGTTGTATCGAGCATTTGATCTTTTGGTTCACCCACAGCCAAACCTCCTATTGCATAGGCTTCTGTATCTAATTCAAGTAATTCTTCAGCAGATCTTTTTCTTAACTCAGAGCTAGTACCTCCCTGTATAATAGGTAAAATTAATTGATTGAATCCATATTTTGGCTCTGTACCGTTATAATGTTTTAATGCTTGTTTAGCCCATCGTGTGGTTTTTTTAAGAGCATCTATCCAAACATCATTATTTGCATCACCAGGTGGACAAACATCCAACATCATCATAAAATCAGAACCTATTGATCTTTGTATATCTATCACTGATTCTGGTGTAAAATGATGATAGCTACCATCTAGGTGTGATTGAAAGGTTACACCATCATCAGAAATTTTTCTCCTACCTTCTAAGCTATAAACTTGGTAACCTCCTGAATCAGTTAAGATTAAACCGTCCCAATTCATAAACTTATGTAATCCGCCTGCATTTTCTAAAATTTCAGTACCAGGTCTAATAAATAAATGATAAGAATTAGAAAGAAGTATCTTACTTGGTAAATTCTTTACATCATTGCTTGATTGTGTTTTGACGGCACCATATGTTGCAATTGGCATAAAGAAGGGTGTTTCTATGCTTCCTCTTTGAGTATTTATTATTCCCGTTCTTGCTTTTGTTTTTGAACAGGTTGATTTAATTTTAAATAAATTAATAATCTAATCCTATTGATAAATACCACTGCCTAGTTGATTTTTTATTTGGATTATATTGCCAACCATAATCTAATTTAAATGGTAAGCCTAAAAATATAAATCGTGGTCCGAAGCCATAAGTCCAAATAAAATCTTTGGTTTCAGAATTCCAACTTTCACCTACCCAGAAATCAGGTTTTGAACCCGACCAAGCAGTACCTATATCAGTAAAAATAACACCATTTAGCTGACCAAAATATTTAATTGATGGAAAATAATATAATAAAAAAGGTAAACGTAATTCAGCATTAAATAAGACTGTTTGATTTCCAAATATTTCATTTATTCTAACCCCTCGAGCAGGCATAACATATTTTGATATAAAAATATTTTCTAATGGATTGTTATTAGGATCTGGCCGATTTATGTCAGCATATGGGTCATTTTCAGAAGAAAATAACCAAGGCAAACCGCCCAAACGAAAACTTTGTGGGTTTTGCCCAATACTTTTACCTAAATATATTTTAGTAGCAAAGCTGATACCATTAGTTATTGGAAAATATTTTCTGTAATCTAAGCTAAAGGTAGTAAAATTTAAACTTTGAGTATTTAATTTAGGTGAATGTTCTATTTTGAAATATGTTCTATTTCCATCAATTGGGAATAATTGAGACCAAATTGTATTATCCCATACAAACCCCATTGAAGGTAAAGCAATATTTAGAATATTTTCTATTTCTTTCTCACTGTAGTTCGTCGAATATGTATCAGATTCTAATGGTAAGAATGAAGCATGCTCAATGTATTTATATTCTATACCAAATTCAAACCTTTGAAATCTAGAAGTTGGTCTAGAAGCATTAATTCCAAATCCAAAATTTCTGTATCTATCAATTTTTCCAGAGGTATAATATGGATTGTATTCTGCTTGGTGTGATAACATAAAATTATAATCTGTTTTGTAGGGTAAAAGTCTATATAAAATAAAATAATCAGAATTTTCAATTGATATTTGCATTTCCGTAGCTAAATAAATTTTGTGATCTCCTAAGATATCGCTAAACATAAATTGAATCATTGCATTAGGTGCATATAATGATGATGTGTATGCCTGTCCTTGAATTAAATCAAGAGTAAATCTAGTTTTATAATTATTTGATATATAATTTCCTATACTGTCTTTTGATGTAATGTTAGATAATTTCACATTATTCTTTACGTCTTGTTCATTTTTGTAATAAATATTGCTAAAGTCGTAATTTCTATATGAAATAGATTTGTCAACTTTTTTATCATTATTCTTTTTGAAAATTGGCAATGGATCTTTTAATAACCAGGATGCCTCTTCTATAGAAATTTCATCATTTGTTTTTTCTAAGGGGTTTTGCATCATAAAAATATCGTATCCATTATTTTCAAAGCCTGAGAAAACTAAATGATCATTTGTTTGATTCCATGATAACTGCGATACCCCTGTTAATAAATTGGTGATTGGTTGAGATTTTTTTAAATTTAAATCTAAAACATTAATGTTATTGATTCCATATTCATCAGAAATATATATTATTTTTTTTAAGTCATTAGTATATAACGGATAACCTTCATTAAAAATAGTATTTGTGATTCTATCAATTTTTTTAGTGTTAACATTAATTTGGTATATATCCATTTGGTCAACATTATGATTATTTAAATTCTTAGGTTTATTTTCTTTAGTAATATCGTTTCTATCCGAAATGAATATAATATTTGTACCATCTGGAGACCAACTTATTTGATCATCTGTAAACCAATCATTTGTTATATTTAACAATGAATCTTTTGTAATATTGTAAACGTAAATATCACTTTGTTTACCATCGTTTCCAATGAATGCGATTTCATTTTTTTTTGGATTCCAACTTGGCCTAAAAATACCTTCCATATTAAATTCATACTTTTTAACATCGTCAGTTAAAATATTTGCAACGAAAAGCGCATCTGATTTACCAGATTTTGCTGCAAACGTAATTTCTTCTCCATTTGGAGACCAGCTTAAACCAGGTTTTAAAATATGAAGTTCTTCGTATTCTGCACTACGTTCTCCTTTAATTATTCTTTTAAGAAATCTACCGTCTTCCGATGACATTAAAAAAATACCCATACTTCCATCTTTATTAGAAATTAAAGCAATTCTGCTTCCATCAGGCGAAAGTGAAGGAGCAATATTATATGTATTATTTAATTTTTCGTTGTCGGTTAATTTTCTAGCATAATTTTCTATGCTTTCTCTTTTATTGATATCAGGCCAATATTCTTTTTTTAAATATGTATGCCATTGTTCTGTAAGTTGCTTTATATCAACTCCAAGTGTATTTTTTAACCCTTTTTCAACATCATCTTTAGATTTTATTTGATAAAAAATCTCAGCAATTGATTCTTCTCCCCATTTCTCTGTTATAAAACTCCAGACTGACTGTCCACCTCTATAAGCCATATAACCAACTAATTGTGGAATTTGAGGAAGTACTTCACCATTAATTGCGAGATCTCTTATCCACATATCTGAATTTGTATTCCAATCACCAGAAAGATATTCAGCTAGTCCTTCATTCATCCATAGAGGAATGTATGCTTTAGTTCTACTGGAAACTAAATTTTGAAAATTACCTTCATATATATAATCATTAATAAATGCGTGTACAAGTTCATGATGGATAACATGTTTAAATTCTTTATTTGAACCATCAAATGGAATGACTATTCTATTTTTATATAGTTCAGTTACTCCACCAATACCTTCAAAAAGATAGCTGTCAATAACATTAGTTTGTTGAAAATCATTATGAGAATTATAAACTATAATTGATACACGTTGTTTTAATTCCCAGTTTAGTTTTGAAGAAATATTTATGTATGCTTTTTCCGATTCTAATGCAACATATTCTGCGTGTTTTTTACCATAGCTATAATAGTAAATATCGAAATGTTTTGATTGAATATAATTCCAATCAAAATTATCATATTGAACAATATTTTGACCAAATTGAGCAAATGAAATGGATGTAAAAAGAAAAATAAATAAATATTTATATTTTATCATTTTTTAAATTGGAATAACTATTAAATAATAATGCTCTTTAATTTATAAATTTATAAGTTATAATTAATAAAAAAAGAAAAATTTATATTGTTTTTTCAATAAAAAATGAAAATTATTAAATGAAATTACCGTTGTATTTTATATCAGATGTTCATTTTCAAATGACAAATTCGAAACAAGAGAAATTAAGAAGAAAAAAAATGTATTCTTTATTTAAAAAAATCCAAAATACAGGTGGTACTCTTATAATAGGGGGCGATTTTTTAGATTTTTGGTATGATTATGGATATTACATTGCACCAGAATATAGTGATATTTTTGATGAGTTAGATAAACTGAATCAATCGGGTATTAAAATTCATTATGTAGCAGGAAATCATGATTATTGGGATTTTGGATTTTTTGAAAAAAAATTTAAGGCAAAATTTTATAAAAATGATTTCGAATTTAAAATTAATAGAAAGTCAATTTTGGTCACTCATGGTGATGGTGTATTAGATAGAGACAAATATTATAGAGTTCTTAAGACATTTCTTAGAAGTAGAATAAATATTTTTCTTTTTAAGTTGTTACCAGCAAAGTTAGGTTGTACCTTAGCAAAAATAGTTTCACAAACAGATAAACATTTTGATAAAAAAGAATATGTAAACACTGAAATTATTAATGAACTGAAAATTTGGTCTAAACCAAAATTAAAAAAAGAATATGATACAATATTAATTGGTCATTATCATCAAAATGGAATTGAAAAAATAGATAATAAAAATTTAATTTTTATGGGTGATTGGGTTACGCAATTTAAAGTAACTGAATTTGATGGTCAACAATGGCATCAATATACTTGGAAAAAATAGATAATATTTTTTAACTTTAAATATTAATAAAAATTAATTGTTTATGTTTCCACATATTATAAAAAAATATAAAAATCAAATATTAACAATTTTCCTCGCCTTGCTATTCGGCTGTGCACCTCAACAAAAAACATTTTCTATTGATGATGTTGAGAAACAACGTACTGAATATCTTGATGGTAAGTTAAAATCATTATCTGTATTGGTCGAAGTATATAAAGACAAAGATCAACCATATAATGTCAGAACAGCAGCATTGCGCGTTTTAGCTGAATCTAGTCATCCAATTGCGTTAGAAGCCATTCAAGAATCAGTTTCAAATAGTAGTTTATTTGAATTAGATTTATTAATCGATGCCATAAATTATTTATCAAAGCATGGTAATGAGCAATCAACGATATCTTTACTTGAAGGTTTGAAATCATCTGAAAACATGATAATGGATATACGTGAGTCAATGATCAATGCAATAAATAAATTGGGAACTAAAGATCAGATTATAACATTATTAGATTTGTGGGAAGTAAGTAGAACTCAACATCATAGAATGAATTATCTTTTAAGTCAAACTTTAGGTGCAATGGATGATGAAAGAGCAATGCAAATGTTAATAGAAATAGCTAATGACCCTAGTATGGACATCAGTATAAGAAAAAATGTTCTAGAGGTTTTATCTTTAAGAGACTCAGATGAATTAGTAGATTTTTTTGCAAATCTTTTAGATGATCCAAAGTCTACATTGCAGATGAGAAAATTTGCTTTTAACAATATGGGTGATATTGATGGTCAAATGGAAGCTCGAATGATTTCTGTACTTTTGGAATCATATCAATCTGGTAAAGAAGATTATTTCACTTTATTGGAATCATTATTAAATGCAATGAAGGAGTTTAAAGATCCATCCATTGCTGAAAAATTAAAAGAAATTGCTAAATCAAATAATTATCCTCGAACGCTAAGATTAAAAGCTTTACAAGCTTTAGCTGCCCAGCAAGACCAGTCTGATATGGATGAGCTAGTGTCTATATTAGAAGATCCTGAAAATTACATCTATTATAATGAAATAATTGATTTAGTAGATTTATCCAATAAAAAGAATAAATCAAGATATGAAGTTAAATTAAGAGAAATAGCGTATAAAGCATATTTGAATTATTCATTTGGTGGTGAAAAAAATAAATGAGAAATATAATTTTATCAGTTTTAGTATTTTTAATTAGTGGATGTAGTTCAATTAAACAAGTTTTTAATTCCAAGGATAAGCAAGATAAATCAGTTGATTTACAAAAAAATGAAAAAGATCTAAAAGAATCAAACAACGATTTATTATTAAATGATATCAATAAAGCAGATCCCTTTTTTAAAATGGAAAAAACTGTTAAAGGTCTTGAGCAAGAATTAGATGATTTGAGAGCTAGAGTAATTGAATATGAATCTAAAATTGCAGCTCCAACAATAAATACTGATATTTTAAGTCAGTTTCCTTTAAATAAATTAGAACATAAAATAACCTTGGAAAATGGAACAATTGTTGAGGGGAATATCTTAAGTGAAAATTTAGATAGAATAATATTAGATACCAAGATAGGGCAAATTGTTATTGAAAAAGGCAAGATACTTGAACGAGAAGAATTAGCTGATGCTGTTGCTGATGTAGTTATAGTATCTGATCCTAAAATAAGCAAATCAAGATCTACACGAGTCTTTGAAGGTAAGGTTAAAAACGAAGGCAGCCAAAGAGCAGATTTTGTCAGAATAATATTTAAGTATTGGGATAATGATCCTATTGATGGTGGTGATATATTAGGTCCACCTGTTGCTATTGATTCAGCATTTGTCAAGGGTACGTATATTGAGTATTTATCAGGAATTGTAACAGATTCTAGTATAAAACCTGGAGATGAAGCATCCTACAGAGTAGTTATAAAACTACCAAAAAATATAGATCCCGACTCACCTACACATTGGACTCACGAAATTAATTGGGTCAAAGACTATATACCTTCAAAATAAATATTAATTATAAAATATTTCAGTTATTATTGCACGAAATGCGCGATATTGTTAAATTAGATTGTTAAATTTTATTATAATTAACATTTTATAAACATTTTTTTAAATATATGATAAATAAAAAATTTTTGCTAGTTATATTATCTTTTGTCACTATATCAATAGGATGGATAACGCTAGATTACAAAGCTGTTGAAGTTCCATATGTATCTATACAAGATCTTAAAACCAAGCAATATGAACAAAAAAGATTTAGATTGGGTGGTTATGTTGAACCTGGTTCTATAAACTACTCTGATGATAAGCTTACAGTTAGTTTTAATTTAACTCAAAAAAAATTCAATTTACCTGTCCAACATTTTTCCGCTGCAATTCCTGATCTGTTTGGAGATTCAGCTGAGGTAATTATTGAAGGTAAATATATTAATGAAGTTTTAATTGCTGATAATTTAATGACAAAGTGTGCCTCAAGATATGAAGAAGGAAGTAATTCATATTAATATGAAAGATTTACAATGATATCCTCATTAGGTTCTTCATTTTTAATAATAGCATTATTTTTAAATATCTATACGATTTTTAGTATGGGAATCTTTTTAAAGTAT
>PAFF01000001.1 GCA_002704045.1 Fidelibacterota bacterium | reverse complement strand
TACTCCCGCTTGCTGTAGTGTTATATCCCATAGCTGTTGAACCCTCTCCACTTGCTGTTGTATTTTGACCTACTGAGGTTGAAAAACCTCCACTTGCTGTATTTCCGAATGGAGATTGTATTCCATTACCACTTGTATCATTAAGATACCAAGTAGCAGTATTAGATTGAGCAGTTAACGTTAGTGTAATTAAAAGAGCAGATAGTGAGAGTATGGTTTTCATTGTATTATTTTAAGAAAACTAAATTAATGAATTAAACCATAGGCATATCTTCATCTTTTAGTTCTGCTACTTCTAATCCTCTTAAATAGGTTAGGGATACATTTAACACTCTCTTAAAACAATGTTTTTATATTTGTGTATAAGAAATAGAAACTTTAAAAAATATTTTATGCGGGATTTGGTGTATAGGTTATTTCGTAAGAATAGTCGGTAAACTAACTGACTTATACGAAATTCCTATATGGAGTATCTATTTAACAATAGCATCTTTTATCTTATGGACGACCTTGTCATTAACTATGTATTTTAACAATAAAAAGAAAAAATGAAAAGAAGAGATTTTATTAAGACAGGGGCTCTGAGTACAATTTCTGCTGTCTTAGTACCTAGCCTGTTTGCCCAGAGTAGAAAAACTAAAAAAGTGAAGATTGCAATTTGTGGGTTAGGAAGATATGCTGAAAATCAAATCGCACCAGCTATTAAAGAATCCGAATTTGCTACTCTAACTGCTATTATTACAGCTTCAAATGAAAAAATACCAAAGTGGCAAAAGTTATATAATATTAGCTCCAAAAATATTTACAATTATGATAATTTAGACTCAATTTCCAATAACCCAGATATTGATTGTGTTTATATATGTACTCCTACTGGAAATCACGCGGAATACACTATTAGAAGTTTCCAGGCTGGCAAACACGTTATTTGTGAAAAACCTATGGCCCCAACTGTTAAAGATTGTGATAAAATGATAGAAGCTGCTAAAATGGCTAAAAAATCACTTCAAATAGGTTATAGACTTTACTGGGACCCGTTTAACATAAGTCTAATTGAATCAATGAAAAGATCAAAGTATGGTGATTGGACTCAAATGAGTGGCGGCTTCTCATTTAAGCAAGGAAAGTGGAGAGGAAAAGGAGATTGGAGACTAACAAAAGCTATGAGTGTAGCGGGCTCACTATACGATCTTGGTGTTTATGTTGTCCAATCTGCCTTTTATTCAGCACAGAACTATCCACTAAGTGTTAAAGCACGCAGTTGGACTGATCGAGTCGAAATTTATAAAGAAATCCCCGAACATTGGGAATGGGAATTAGAATGGCCCAATGGTAAAATATCAAAACATAGCTCTAGTTATGGCAAATATGAAAATTTCATTCATCTTGAAACTGAAATGGGAAAACTAGGATTAAAACCAGCTTATAGCTATAGAGGAATAAAAGGCTATACTCCTAAAGGTGATATGAAATATATCCCTGTATTTCAGCAAAAACTGCAAATTGACAATCAATGCCTAGCTATATTAAACAAAAAACCTAACATAACACCAGGTGAAATGGGCAGAAGAGATATTCGTGTTTTGAATGCAATAATGGAATCGGCTAAAATCGAGCAAAAAGTGATTTTTGAAAAATTCAAGTTCTAGTATAACATTTAAGAAGAATTAAACGATAGGCATATCTTCTTCTTTTAGTTCCAATGCTTCTAACACTCTTAGAGGTTTTAGGCTTTGTCCCAAAGCTACTGTGCTTGTAATTTTTTTTTTACTTTTAACGAACAAATAACTTATAACTAATTAAAATTAATGTAATGAATAAAATATTAGTAATTCTTTGGTTGTGTTTAAGCTTGAATGCATCCGCACAATACTGTTTATTGTTTGATATTAAAGTCGATGAACCTGAAATGGTTGTTTCAGCTATGAATGATTTGATGAATACAGAATGGGGTAAAAACTTGGAAGCAACAAAATCGTTGTTTGCGTATGGTCCTAATGGTTCAAATGAAGCAACACATACAATACAATTTTGTTTTCCAAGTGAGGCTGCATTTGAAAAAGCATTTATTTCTTATGGACAATCTAAAGAAGCGCAATTGGTGTGGGAAAGGAAATTAGAAGCTTTTTCATCTAATATTTCTCAAACTTTAAACACTCCAATATGGTATAATGATGAAGACTGGGCCGAAGATAATGTATTTATGTTTTATCAAATGGAGGTTTCAAACCCTGGCCTTTATTTAAGTGAGTTCAAAGATTTCACCAAAAAAATGGCTAAAAAACTGAACTTCTCTGACAGATCATACGGCTTAGCAGCTCCAATAGTAGGGAAAACAGGAGATTACACTCATTTTGCTTGGATCGGTCATCCTGATATTAAAACTGCCTTAACTGACTCAAAAAAAATGATGTCAGATCCGCTTTTTGCAGAGTTTTCTAAGAACGTTTCTGAAGTAAGAAAAGTAGTAAACATATTGATGTTAATTCGTATAGCAGACTTTTAGTGGTGCCAGTAAATACTATTGGCAGCATCAATAACCTATACCATAGGCGTATTTTCTTCTTTAAACACTTTTATATATGAGAAAACTCTTTTAATCACTTTTCATTTTTTTCTATTGTTTAACCAAATTGCAAGGATTAAAGCGATAATCGTTATCCCACCCAATATATACCATTTATAATTTCCTGAATATCGTAAAGTTAGAGCTGTGGCGATCGCTGTAAAAACACTAATTTTAAATGTCTGAGACCATTTAACCTTTTCCATTACGGTATTAGAATAAGTTTCTTTATCATGTTGTTTTTAGTTGTACTAATTTAATAAATTAAAATTGTGTAATTTTAGTGAAATTAAAATCGTCAAAATGACAAAAAAATTAAATTGGCTTTTATGTTTTTCAGCCCTATTGTTTGTATTTTCTTGTAACAATTCAATAAACGAAGAAGTTTTTGATTTTGAAAATAATTTAACAAACGCTAATTCTGATGAAAATATCACCTTTAAGTTGCTCCAAATTTATTCGGAGCCTAACTTAGATACCCGTGCTAGAATGTTTGACTCACAAAAAAGTGACGAGAAATGTTTTGAGTTTGTCTACCCCATTTCTTTTATTCTTCCTGACGGATCTGAAGTTATAATTAATACTGATGAAGACTGGGATCAAATAGACCTTTGGTATGAAGAAAATAAGGATGCTGAAGAGGAACCCGAAATCATTTATCCTTTTGATGTTGTTATTGATGAAGATGTAAAAACCATCACTAACAAAGAAGATTTTCAATCGTTGGAGGATTATTGTGGTTAATAATCTTGAAAATTGAATATTACGAGATTACTCGTACAGGGTCGTATTTTTGATTTAAAAAATATAGGGGTATAAAGAAAGCTAAACCATAGGCATATCTTCTTCTTTAAGTAATGTTATTTATAAACTCTTATTTCTCTATAATATGTTTACGGTAAATAAATCAAGATCAATATCAATAACTCAAAAAATAGATTCATCAGCATTTGAATTATGGAAAATAATTTCAAAACCAGGTAATCTAAATCTTACACATCCATATTGTAAAAAAAATGATATTATTAAGTGGAATAAAAAAGGGTCAAAAGATGTTTTAATTTATTTAAACGGATTGACTTATTTTAGGGAGTTTACTGACTGGGATAATCAAAAAGGTTATTCTTTGCTTATTGGTAAAAAAAGAGGTCCAAAATCAAAAGTAATTTGGAAAATAAGCTCAACTAATAATAAAGTTTTTTTGACAATTACAGTTTTCCCTTATTTATTAAATAATTGGCCAAAAATTATTTCATGGTTACCATTTGTATTTTATATTAAACCTCAGTTAGAGAATTATTTAAATTCAGTCATTGGTGGTATAAATTGGTATTTAATCAATAAAGAACCAGTACCAAAAAACCACTTTGGAGAACACCCTTGGTTTTCAAAAATTTAATAAAAGAAATAAATAAAAATTAGACATATCCAATTTATTATTTGTGCTAATTCAAAATCCTAAATTAATTCCATTACATCTTGTTATTAGAAGCCCAATTATCAAATCTCTAATTATCTTAAAAAGTTTTCATAAGTTTATAAAAATTACAACGATGAAATATTTTATAACAACTTTACTTTTTTTACTACCCTTTTCTATTTATGGTCAACAAATAATTGAAGAAAATGATAGTATTAATATTGAAAAAATTAAACGCTTTTCTTTAGGAGCCAGGGTAGGTGTTCCTAACATTGCTTCAATTAATGGCGAACTAATACTCCCCATTGCCGGGAATCGAATTTCTGCTTATATTGATTACGGCTCTTTCAATTTTCCAATTGATGAAACTGATATAAAAACTACTTATACTGAATTTGGCATTAATTTTTATTTCAATACTAAAGGGAAGGGTTTTTATTTGAGTGCGGGAAGTGGAAGCCTTTCAACAGACTATACATTTAATAATTTAGAATTTGATGATGGCGCTGGTCAAATATTTACGGGCAAAGGCTCAACAGATTTAAATATAAAGTCAACTAATTTAAAATTGGGACTCAAAACAGGTGGAACATTTTATTTTAGACTTGAAGCTGGTTTTGGTTTTACTTCATTTCCTGAAACATTAACTTTTAACGCCTCATCTAATAACATTACTCAAAGTTTTACAGAGGAAACCCCAAGTATACCAGGAGTCAGTTCAAATGGAATAGTTGTTGGAAATATTGGATTGGGTTTTTCGTTTTAAAAAATGTTATTCGAGTTTATTTGCAAATTTTTTAAACAACTTTTAACTCAAAAACTGTAATTCTTTATTTGAATTTAATATTTAACTGAATTTACAAGATGAAAAAAATAATTTTTATTTTAACAACAATATCTGTTTTTGTTACTGGTTTCATAAACGCCCAGCAATTGTCTAAAAACGAGTCATTTGATGTTTTATCAAAATGGGAGGGAAAATGGAAAAATAGTGTGATTTTTGAAGAATCTGTTTGGGTCTCTGAAAGCTTTGAAACCCGAGGAATCACAGATTCAAAGTTGATACTTTCCAATAATTATATAGAAATGATGACTTATAGTGGCAATGAAACAAATAAAAGTATAATTAGTTACGATGAAAATTCAAATCAGTTTAATCGTTGGGAGTTTAAAAGTGATGGAACCAATTCTTTTTGGACAGGAAAGTGGAATCAAAGGAAAAACACTATGATTTGGAGCTATATAGATTTTTCGAGTAATGGTATAAGTGGCGAAATAATTGAATCATTTAAGTCTGATGGTAACATTAATGTAAATGTAGTTATGGAAGACAAAAGTGGTGATGAACTTCTTCAAATATTTTCAAGATTGAATAAAATTTAAAGCTAATGGGATAACTTCTTATTTAAATTCAGCTGCTTGTTGTATAGCAGATAAAGACATAAAGATTGCTCTTCCAACAGAAAATAAATTATTCTTTTAAACGCAAACGTCCCTCACGGTTTACAATTTCCCAAGCGGTATGGAAAATAAGACGGGTACGCTTTTCCAACAACTCATACTCAATTTTTTCAACCGTATCTGTTGGTGCATGGTAGTCTGCATGAGTGCCGTTGAAATAGAAAATAACAGGCACATTGTTTTTGGCAAAATTATAATGATCAGAACGGTAGTAGTACCTATTTTCGATATATCTGCCACGCTCAAGAACTTTTGTTGTTGGATCATTATAACGGTAGTCCAGGTCAAGGTTAATATATTTTTCATTCATAGCTGCAGACACATCGTGTAAGTCTTGTGATAATATATCTGAACCAATAAGGTAGATATAGTTGTTATTATCTTGGTGCAAATCATCAATGCGGCCGATCATATCAATATTTAAGTTTGCAACCGTATTTTCAAGCGGATATATGGGATTATCGGTATAATATCTAGAACCTAAAAGTCCTTTTTCTTCTGCGGTAACGTGCAAAAATAAAACAGAGCGCTTAGGTCTATTTCCATCTTTCACAGACTCTTGAAAGGCTTCTGCAATTTCCAATATCGCTACAGTACCAGAACCGTCATCATCAGCACCATTGTTTATTTGTCCATCTTCTTCAACTCCAATATGGTCCAGGTGGGCAGTAATAACCAATATTTCATTAGGCATTTCACTGCCCTCAATAAAAGCCAAGACATTGCTTGCTTCTAAAGTACGGTTTTCACGGTATGATTTAAGTGTCATAGGCATAAAATACCCGCCATCTGGCATACCTCCATCAATGCCTATTGATTCATATTCGCTTTTGAGATAGTTTATGGCAATGATTTCTCCTTCAGTACCTGCTTCTCTTCCCATAAAATCGTCACCTGCATATTCATATAGATTCGCTTTTAATTCCTCAGCTGTAATGGTAGATGCATAGGCTTCTGGGCTAAAATCAATGTTTTTTTGACTTGATACACATGCCATGCATAAAAAGGTAAAAAGTATAGGTAATTGTTTCATGATTTAAATATTTTAATATGCAATATACAGTATTGTTAAATTTTGCTTTCAATGAAGTTCCAAAGCGCAATACGTTTCTTTAATGCTTCTTTAGCAGCATCATTTGCTTGATCCCAAAGTTGGATCTTATCCCCACACAGCTCCTGAATCATTTGTTTTGCCATTGGTCCGTGCTCTCCACTGTCAACTTCGATGTGGCGCTCAAAATAATAGACCAATGTACCGAAGTCAGTACCTTTTTCTTGCGCCATATCTTTTATAATGGCAATAAACAAATCAGGGATTAGGTCTTCACGGCCGTAATTAAATACACTTGCCACAACATGTACAGGTGCTTTAGTTGCGGTTATAAGTGAAAAGGTTAGAAAAGATTTTATTTCTTCAGGTATTAATGCTTCGTTAACAGCGGCTTCCCAAGATTTCCCATTTAGAATTTCAGCTAATAAATTTTTTATTGGAGTTGTATTTGCTCCAATTTCTTCCATAGATTTTAGATAAAGCTCAAAATGACTGGCAGGCTGATTGAATTGGTCAACGTCGCTTTCTTCACCCCAAACAATTTCATTGATAAGCCTTCTTGTGGAGGGACTTCCAACAGGCATCCATGGTAAGTCGGTACAGGTTAGTTTGCGTTGTAAGGCCTTTACCAAGGACATAAAGTCCCAAACGGCAAAAACATGGTACTCCATAAAGATTTGGATCGCTTTGGTACTGTTTAGTTTATGGTACAGCGGATGGTGCAATAGTTGTTCTTTGTAAGGAGCTAATTTTTCCTCAAAAAGGGTTGTCGTTTTCATAAGCAATTTTTCAAGTGCAAATTTAGATAAAAGCCCCATAATTAGCGTTAAAGGTTTTGTTATTTTTGAAGCATGTCTCGTGTTTTTCTTACCGAATCTCCTAGAGATGCCTTACAAGGCATTAAAAAGTTTATCCCAACTGATATAAAAGTTAAGTACTTACAGTCGCTTCTGAGGGTTGGATATGATGTGCTTGACTTTGGAAGTTTTGTATCTGCCAAGGCGATTCCACAAATGTGCGATACCCATCAAGTAGTTAAACAGCTTGATTTAAGCGATACAAAAACCAAGTTGTTAGCCATAGTTGCAAACGAAAGAGGTGCTGCAGAAGCATTGTCATATGATCAGATTAGTTATATAGGTTATCCTTTTTCGATATCTGAAAATTTTCAAATGCGAAATACTAACAATACTATTGAGGGTTCTTTAGTGTTATTGAATCGATTGGTTAAACACGTAAATAGCGCAAACCGAGAGCTGGTTGTTTATTTAAGTATGGGTTTTGGTAATCCCTACGGGGATCCTTGGAGTCTAGCCTTGGTTGCTGCTTGGGTCAGTAGGTTAGTGGATATAGGAGTAAAACGAATTTCACTTTCCGATACGGTAGGCCTGGCGCAGGCCAAAACAATTACAGATTTATTTGAACATTTGCTGCAGGCATACCCCGATATTGTCTTTGCCTCACACCTTCATGCAAAGCCAAACGAGGCTACTAGAAAAATCAAAGCAGCTTATGCAGGCGGTTGCCGTGCTTTTGACAGTGCCATACGCGGGCTAGGGGGCTGCCCAATGGCTAAGGACGAGCTTACAGGCAACGTTCCAACAGAAAAATTACTTTCTTATCTATCAGCTCAAAAAGCACAATATTCAGTAAATATGCTGTATTTTGAGTCTGCGTATAATGCATCTTTTCAGGTTTGCTGAGGTTTTATTTATATTTAGTTTAAATAAACTTTGTTATTTAAATATTAGGCCTTAAATTTGCTATCTATAATAAATCTAAATAAAAATAACACAATGCGGATCCCTATTATAATCGTTATAATATTACTAAGTGCAACATTAAAATCACAAAGTCAGCCTGAAATTGAAAAAGACTCTATCTTTCCATTGGATGAGGTCATCATTAAAGGTAATACAATTTTGGGCAACAAGTATGTTGCTAAAAATAGAACGGGTGCTGCTTACTACTTTTCAACAGAGGAATTGGGGCAATTTGATTATGCAGATATAAATAGAGCATTAAGTAAAATTCCTGGTATAAATTTATATGAAGAGGATGGTTTTGGATTGCGCCCAAATATAAGTATTAGAGGTACATCTCCTGAGAGAAGTTCCAAAATCGCAATTATGGAAGATGGTGTCTTAATTTCTCCTGCGCCTTACAGTGCATCATCTGCGTATTATTTTCCATCTGTAGCAAGGATGCAAGCGATAGAAGTCTTAAAAGGTAGTAGTCAAATTCAGTACGGGCCTTACACAACAGGTGGAGCAATAAACTTTGTCTCTACAGAAATACCAGATATTTTTAGAGGAAAAGTAACAACCAGTTACGGCAGTTTTCAAACAGGTCAGCTTCACGCCACCTTTGGTGATAGCGTCAATAATTTTGGATATATGTTAGAGTATTTAAATTTTAATTCCAATGGGTTTAAATCATTGGGTAATAATCTAAATACTGGATTTGATATCAATGAAATAACTTCTAAAATTAGATACAAAACCCCTGATTATTTCAAGGTAAAGCAAAGTTTAGAATTTAAGTTTCATCATTATGATGAAATTTCAAATGAAACGTATTTAGGTTTAACAGAGTCTGATTTTGAGAAAACCCCCCACTTGAGATATGCAGGTTCAGAAAAAGATAAAATGGATGCTGAACACGTCCAATATTTACTTACGCATGAAATTAATTTTTCAGAAAGATTTAAGATTTCATCTAATTTTTATCACAATGGATTTAAAAGAAACTGGTACAAACTTGACGACGTTGTATTTGATGGTAGCTCACAAAAAATATCGAAAATAATTTCGAATCCGTCTCAATATTTGGGACATATTTCAGTGGTCAAAGGAGCATTAGATTCTGATAGCTCTTTGTTGAAAGTGAAGGCAAACAATAGAGAATATGTCTCAAGAGGTGCTCAAACAAAAATAGATTATCACTGGTATGGAAAAAATAATTCCTTTAATGATCTCGAGATAGGATTTAGACTTCATTATGACGAGGAAGATCGTTTTCAATGGGAAGATATTTACAATATAAATAATGGGTTTATGTCATTGGAAACCTACGGAGATAAAGGTTCACAGGGGAACAGAATTAGTTCAGCAAACACATTTGCATCTTACATAATGTATAAATATAAGGTCAAAGGATTTACCATATCACCAGGAATACGTTATGAGTCTATTAAAATGTCTCGAGATGATTTTGGCAAATCAAATCCGTTAAGAAACCCTATTGATGTTTCATCTAGAGAGAATAAGGTTTCTGTATTTATACCGGGTGTTGGATTTAACTATACCATTAATAACAAATTATCTGTTTTTAGTGGAATTCACAAAGGTTTTTCACCACCTGGAAATTCAGTTGGTCAAAAAGCCGAGGAGAGTATAAATTTAGAGGCGGGTGTTAGGTTTTCAGTAAATAAATTCAATGCAGAATTAATAGCATATCAAAATGATTACAGTAACCTGTTGGGGAATGATCTTGCTGCATCAGGAGGGACTGGAGAGCTTGATCCGTTTAATGCAGGTGAAGCGCTGGTAAACGGTTTAGAAGTTCTGGTATTTTCTGATTTAATCGAAAATAAAAGTATAAAAATTCCTTTTTTGTTTTCATACACACTGACCAATGCTAAATTTTTAAGTGATTTTGGCAGTACTCAAGACATTTGGGGAGTGGTTAGCAATGGAGATAGGATACCTTATATTCCAAAGCATCAATTGAATTCTACCATTAGTTTACAAACAAATAAATTTGAATTACACCTCAATGCTAATTATAATGGAAAATTCTCTACCATAGCAGATGGGTCTGTTGAAATACCCGCATATTTTATTTTAGATGCTTCTTTAATGTATAGACTCAGTACTGCAGTAACGTTTAAATCAAGAATTTTGAATATATTGGATGAAAGCTATGCTGTTTCAAGAGCACCAGCTGGATTAAGGCCTGGTCATCCGTTTGGTGTTTATGCTGGTTTTGAGGTTAAATTTTAAAATAATGAAAAATCTATTTTTATACTCATGTGTAATTCTATCTCTTTTTTCTTGTTCAAAAGGACAACCTGACATTGTTAATTTATACACTCAGAGGCATTACAAAGTTGATGAAATCCAATATAAAAACTTTGAAAAATTAACTGGTATAAAGGTAAATGTCGTTAAGTCAAATGCAGATGAACTTATCGAGAGGCTAAGAAATGAAGCTGAAAACAGTAAAGCAGATATATTTATATCTGTTGATGCTGGGAAACTTCAAAAAGCTGCAAGTATGGGTCTACTGCAAAATGTATCGGACGATATTCAAATAGACAACATAATTAACTCATTGCTTGACGTAAATGATTTCTGGTTACCTTTAACTTATAGAGCAAGGATATTGGTGTACAGTAATGATAGGGTTGATGTTAATGAGTTAGATTCATATGAATCCTTATCAGATGAAAAATGGAAAAACAGAATTTTGGTACGATCCTCATCAAATGCTTATAATCAAGCTCTTATGGCTTCAGTGATTGCAAATAACGGCTATGAAGGTGCAAAAAAATGGTCCAAAAGAATTGTAGAAAACCTAGCAAGAAGCCCTAAGGGCAATGATAGGGATCAGGTGAAAGCTATTTACTCAGGCTTAGGGGATGTAGCAATTGTAAACTCATACTATATCGGATTATTACTTTCATCTAAAAAAGAAGAAGAGCGAAAAGCAGGTGAGGCCGTATCGGTATTTTTTCCAAATCAATCTGAAAATCAGAGAGGCACACACATTAATATTTCAGGAATGGGAATTACTAAAAACGCTCCCAATCTAGAAAACGCTATTAAATTAATGAATTATTTATTGAGTGAAGAAGCACAAAATACGTATGTAAAAAACAGCTACGAGTATTCAGTTAATAAAAGTGTTAAGCCTTCTGAAATCGTTCAAAAATGGGGTGATTTTAGAATAGATTCACTTGACCTAAACAATCTTGGGGTTTATCGAGAAGACGCTATTGAAGTATTTGAAACAACAGGTTGGAAATAATAATTGATGAAAATTGGGGGTAAGTTAGTTTTAGGTCTGGCAATACTTTTAATTGTATTACCCATTCTGTCATTGATTTTATATAACCTTGAGGTTAATCCGATAAGCACAATTATTAACAAACCAAATGTGTTTATTGATTCTGGTTACAATACTTTTTATTTACTTATTATAACCGTTTTTATATCCATCGTATTTGGACTATTTCCTGCTTGGTTTGTTTCGTTATATGACTTTAAGTTCAAGACCCTGGTTGATTTTCTACTGTACTTGCCTTTAGCAATACCTACATACATTATGGCTTTTTCGTATGGAGAAATATTAAGTTTTACTGGTCCTTTTCAGCTATTTTTAAGGAATTATATTCCTGCTTTATCTCCATTTTTCAACATGGATTACTTGACAATTGAGGTTTTAGGCTGTGTTCTTGGATTTTCATTGTTTCCTTATGTTTATGCAGCTTCTAGAATATCATTTACACTGATTGGCCAGAGTTACATCCATTTGTCTAAAATGCTTGGATTAAATGCTTTAAATACCTTTTTTAAGGTTGCATTACCTTTATCTACCCCTGCAATTCTTTCTGCTGTTTTTTTGGTAAGTATGGAAGTTCTTAACGAATATGGCGCAACCAAATATTTTGGAGTAAATACATTCACAACTGAAATTTTTAAAACATGGTATTCTTTAAACGATGTAGGTGCCGCAGTTGGTCTTTCCGTTGTATTACTTATTACTGTTATGACATTGTATGTTTTTGAACAAATATACAATGCAAAAACAAAAATTAATTACAAAGAAAATACACAATTAGATTATACTTTTAAAAAGACAATAACCGCAACCAAGCCTATTTTATTTTGTATAATCCCCATACTTTTTGGTTTTGTTTTTCCATTTATTTTTATATTAAAAAATGCAATTGATAATATTTTAAGTTTTAATTTTATTGATACTTTATCTCTAGCATTTAATTCAATATCATTGTCTCTATTATCAAGTTTATTAATTGTTTTGGTATTATTTTACATCTTATTTGTTGATAAAGAGTATAAAGCAAGAGCCTCAAAAACATTAAATATATTTTCTTCTATCGGATATGCTATGCCAGGCGCAGTTTTAGCGTTATCTTTAATTATAATGTCAAGTCAAATAAAAAATAATATTACTTCTATTTCATTAATAGGTACTTTTTTTCTGTTAATTCATGCATATTTCATTCGATTTATGGCGGTTGGGAAATCTCCTATCAAATCTAGTATTGATAAGATGCCAGATAATTTATCTGAATCTGCAAAGAATCTGGGTTTAGGTAATTTAGGTCTTGCTAAGAAACTATATTTGCCGCTAAATAAATTTGCATTGCTAACTGCTTTTTTACTTTGTTTTGTAGATCTGATGAAAGAGTTGCCTATGACACTTATACTAAGGCCATTTAATTTTGATACTTTAGCGACAAAAACATACGAATTTGCTGTTGAAGAAATGGTTGATCTATCTAGTGTCTATTCACTAATTATAATTTTTGTCTGTTCCGTATCTCTGTTTATTGTAAAAAGAATAAATCACAATTAGATGTATTTAGAAGTTAATAACATATCTAAATATTTTGATAAAAAGCCAATATTAAAAAATTTATCCTTTTCGTTGGAAAAAGGTGAAATCCTTTCATTTGTTGGAGATAGTGGTGCTGGAAAGACTACTTTTTTAAATTGTCTTTCCGGTCTTGATAAAATTGAGTCTGGAAAAATCGTTTTGGACGGATTGATTTTAAATAATGAGTATACTTTTGTTGAACCACAGAAGAGAGACGTTGGATTTGTTTTTCAGGATTATCCACTATTCCCACATTTAAACTTGAAGCAAAATATCCTATTTAACCTCAAAGGTTTTGATCAAGTCGAATTTGATAGAATTATTAAAGTTTCAAAGCTAGATAGCCTACTTGAAAAATATCCACATCAGCTTTCTGGCGGTGAAAAACAAAGGGCTAGTATAGCAAGAGCTATTTTAAGAAAACCAAAACTACTTCTTCTTGACGAACCATTTAATAATTTAGATAAGAATATCAAATCTCAAATAATTAATGAAATTCTTCTAACAATAAAAAAATATGAAATTACTACTATTTTAGTCACGCATGATACCAATAATTTGTTCCATTATTCAGATAAAATTTTGATATTTAAGGCAGCAACACTTCAACAATTTGATAGCCCAGTAAATACGTACTGTAATCCATCAAATTGTTATTGTGCAGAATTAATGGGCGACTTGAATAAAGTAATTATAGATAATACAATATATTATTTAAGACCAGAAAATGTAAGATTGGTTAAAAAATCAAAATACCCAGTTGTAATTAACGCTTCTGTTTTCAACAAGAGTTTATACAAAATAAACGGAAAGCTTTTTGATGAAGATTTAATGTTTAATTCATCTCAACATTTTGATAAAGGTGAAACAGTTTATATAGATTTTAATCGTAAAGATTTAATTAATTTCAAAAAGGAATGTGAGGGTTATTTTGAAAATTAATAAGAAAAATATAGTAGTAGTTTTTGATGGCTACTGTGTGTTGTGTAGTAATTTTGCAAGTTGGTTAGCTAAGCGGGATACACAAAACAAAATATTTTATACCACTTTCGAAAGTAATTTCTTAATTGAAAATTATCCTGAAATAAAGCTTATTGATACTGTATTTATCATCGATAATAATTCAAAGACTTATATTAAAACGGAGGCAATAAAAATTTGTTTAGACAGAATTCATTATAACAAATTTATGATGTCTATATTTAATTTGATTCCACTATACTTTGCAAACATATTATATGACATGGTGGCTAAAACTCGATATACCTTTTTTAGCAAGAAGAAAGAATGTTCAATCCCTAGCAGTATTTTGAAAAGCAGAATACTAAATTGATTAAGAATTAATCGCCACTAAGAGAAAATTCTTCACAGGTGAACTTTTCACTGACAATTACCTGGTGGATATTACACTTTTTTTGCTCATTGATATTAGAGCAATTTACACAACTATTACTTGCAGTTAGATTTTCCATAATTTTATTATTTGTTTCAAAAATAAAACAATAAAATATGTAAAGCACTCATTACTAGTAATTTATAATTAGAATAAATAAATATAAATATGAGCTTGTTATATTTTGTATATTTGCGTGCAACATTATTAAAGCGTTGCCATGGAGTCTTTTCCCAATAAAATTAGTAGTAGAGGTTTAACATACGATGATGTTCTTTTGGTACCTGCCTACTCTGAAATTCTTCCAAGGGAAGTAAACATTACTTCAAAATTTTCACGAAACATATCGCTTAATGTGCCTGTAGTATCTGCTGCTATGGATACCGTTACAGAAAGTCAAATGGCAATTGCCATGGCTAGAGAAGGTGGAATTGGTGTACTGCACAAGAATATGACTATTGATGATCAGGCAGATAAGGTTCGTAAAGTAAAGCGATCTCAATCTGGAATGATAATAGACCCGGTCACTTTACCTACAACTGCATTGGTTTCCGACGCCAATAAAATTATGAAAGAATATCGAATCGGTGGTATTCCAATTGTTGATGACGCTGGAATTTTAATAGGTATAGTCACCAATCGTGATTTACGTTTTGAAAAAAACGAAGGCAGACCAATTATGGAAGTAATGACATCTGAAAACTTAGTTACTGCATCAGAGGGAATTTCAATGACACAGGCTGAGGAGGTACTTCAAGCCCATAAGATTGAAAAGCTTCCTGTTGTTGATAAAGATAACAAGCTGATTGGTTTAATAACCTTTAGAGATATTACTAGAGTAGCCATTTCACCACAAGCTAATAAAGATGCTTATGGAAGATTAATGGTCGCAGCAGCTGTTGGTGTAACAGCCGATGTTATGAATCGTGTTAAAGCTCTTTCAAATGCTGGTGTGGATGCCATTGTTATAGATACAGCTCACGGACATTCCAAAGGGGTTGTTGCTGTACTTAAAAAAGTTAAAAAGAACTTTCCAAAAATTGATGTAGTTGTTGGGAATATAGCTACTTCCGAAGCTGCAGCCTATTTACTTGAAGTAGGTGCAGATGGAGTAAAAGTTGGTATAGGTCCAGGCTCAATTTGTACTACACGTATCATTGCTGGAGTTGGTTACCCACAACTTTCTGCTGTTTTAGAAGTGTCATCCGTATTGGCTGGTTCAGGTGTACCACTTATTGCTGACGGCGGGGTGCGTTATACTGGGGATATTGTTAAGGCAATTGCTGCCGGTGCCGATTGCGTTATGTTGGGCTCTTTGCTTGCGGGAACCAAAGAATCTCCAGGCGAGACAGTAATTTATGAAGGCCGTAAGTTTAAAACCTACCGTGGAATGGGTTCTGTGGAAGCCATGAAAAAAGGAAGTAAAGACCGTTATTTTCAAGATGTTGAAGATGACATAAAAAAATTAGTTCCAGAAGGTATTGTTGGACGTGTACCTTATAAAGGAGAGCTCAATGAAAGCATTCATCAGTTTGTTGGTGGTTTGCGTGCTGGAATGGGCTATTGCGGTTCAAAGGATATTGCCACACTAAAAGAAACCGCACGATTTGTACAAATTACAGCATCGGGAATTAAAGAAAGTCATCCACATAATGTTCAGATAACAAAAGAGGCCCCAAACTACTCAAGATAACTATGCGTTACACTTTCTTACTAATTATACTATTAGTGTGTTCTTGTCAGCTAAAAGAAGTGTCATCTGATAAAGTTATTGCACGAGTGAATAATCACTACTTGTATTTATCTGAAGTAAACCATAATGTTAGAGCAAACTTGTCTTTTTCCGATAGTGTTTCCATGTCTAAAAACTATATAGATAAATGGATCAAAGAGCAGTTGCTACTGGAAAAAGCTGTTTTTAACTTAAACCCTTCCCAGCAGGTTTATTTAGAAAACTTAATACAACAATATCGAAATGATTTGTTTATAAAAACCTATCAAGAGGAGTGGCTTAAAACTCGGATGGATACCTTGGTAACTTCTGATGAAATTGAAACATATTACAAAGATAATAAGCAAAACTTTAAACTTCACCAAGACTTGATCAGGGGACGCTATGTTCAACTTCCACTGGCTAACTTTAATAAAGTGAGTGTAAGTAGAGCAATGAAGAGGTTTAATGAAACTGATCGCAATTTTTTAGACTCTATCTCACTTCAATTTAACAGTGCATATCTAAACGACAGTGTTTGGTTTAGACCACAAGCTTTTTTTAATCTTATAAACATGTCTTCACCTAAGGAATATGAACGCTATCTAAAAAGTAAACGTTTTTTTGAAATAGAAGACTCAATAGACTTATATTTGGTTTTTGTTGAAGAACTTCGACGTAGAAATGAAATAGCACCTTTATCTCACATAACTCCAACTTTGAAACATATTTTATTAAACAAACGAAAGCTTGAAACCATGCGACAGTTTGAGAATGTTATATTAGAAGAAGCCATTAAAAATAAAACGCTCGAGATCTATGAATAAAATAGTAACATTATGTTGTTTGATGATTGGTCTACTTGGTATTTCTCAAGATTCAATTTCGACTAACCAACGACTCAAAATTGATGGTGTTTCTGGAGTTGTTGGTGATTATGTTATTCTAGAGTCAGATGTGGATAAGGCCTATATAGAACTCGAATCTCAAGGCGTTTCAACTGCAGAAGTATCGCGTTGTAATTTGTTGGGTAAATTGATGGAAGACAAGTTGTACGCCCATCATGCTGAGCAAGACAGTATTGAGGTTAGCGATGACGATATAAATAATTATGTTGAGCAAACAATTGAGTATTTTGTTAGTCAATTTGGTGACATTGAAAAAGTCTTAGAGTTCTATAAAAAGAAAGATGAACAAAGTTTTAAAGCTGATTTATTTGAGGTTAATCGTATACAACAGCTTTCACAACGCATGCAATCAAAAATTGTTGAGGACGTTGAAATCACACCAGACGAGGTAAAAGTTTTTTTCAACTCTATTCCTAAAGAAGAATTGCCCATTTTTGGCTCTGAGCTTGAAGTAGCACAGATTGTTATTAAGCCAAAGGTTTCTCAAGATGAAGATAAACGTATTGTAGAACAACTCGAAACCATGCGCAATGATGTACTTGAAAACGGCTCCTCCTTTTCATCTAAAGCAATATTATATTCTCAAGATCCTGGTTCACGCTCTAAAGGAGGACGTTACACTCTTGATAGAAAGCGTCCACAAATGGTAAAGGAGTTTCGTGAGCAAGCTTATCGTTTGCAAGAAGGAGAAATATCCCAACCATTTAAAACCGATTTTGGTTGGCACATTGTAATGGTGGATAAAATTCGTGGTCGTATGTTAGATGTTCGTCATGTTTTGCTCGTACCCGCTGTATCAAATGCTGCTTTGGGAGATGCACAAAACCAACTTAAACTTATTAAGAAACGTATAGACGATGGCGAAATTAGTTTTGCCAACGCCGCGCGTGAATTTTCCGACGACCAAATTACACGCGCTAATGGTGGTGTCTTGATCAACCCTGCAACAGGAGATACTCGATTCGAACTAACAAAACTTGACCCGCAGCTTTACAGTCAAATATTAAAGCTTGAGGAAAATGAAATTTCCATTCCTTTATTCGAGCAGGAACGGTCAGGGAATAAAACATATAAGATTGTTATGGTCACCAACCGTTTTAATGAACACGTTGCTGATTATGCTCAAGACTATGTTCGTATCAAAGATTTAGCTTTAAAACAAAAGCAACTTAAGGTTATTCAAGAATGGATGACTGAAAAAATTGCAGATACTTATATTAGCGTAAATCGTGATAACCAATTTTGTGATTTTGCCAACAATTGGTTAAAGAAATAAATTCTTCTTTTAGATGGTAGGTGGTTCATAGCCAATTACTTAATTTTGTAAAAAATTTGCTATGAACCAAGCAACTCGTTTGCTTTCTTTTTTGTTTTCTACTCGTTTAACAGCCATGCTTTTTATTGCATTTTCAATCGCTATGGCAGTTGGAACTTTTGTGGAGAGCGCTCACAATACGACCACGGCACGCATTTGGATTTACAACGCTTGGTGGTTCGAATTGATGATGATTTTTTTCATTGTTAACTTTATGGGTAACATCAAAAGATACCGGCTTTTGAGATGGGAAAAATGGCCATTATTGTTATTGCACTTGTCGTGGATACTTATCATTTTAGGGGCTGGTATCACGCGATATATTGGTTTTGAAGGTGTTATGCCCATTAGAGAGGGTGAGACTACCCAACAATATTTGTCTGAAAAAACATATTTATCTGTATTTGTTGATGGCGAGATAGACGGGCTACCTCGAAGAAAATTACTCGAAGATGACCTCTTATTTGCCGAGGCTTATAACAATTCCTTTAACTGGAAGAATGATTTTAATGGTATACCCATTTCTGTTTCTTATGTTAACTTTATAAATGGTGCAGAAGAAACAATGGTTGAGGATATCAATGGTGATATGTATCTCAAGATTGTTGAAGCAGGCGATGGGAATCGACACGATCATTTTCTTAAAATGGG
>PAFF01000056.1 GCA_002704045.1 Fidelibacterota bacterium | reverse complement strand
AGCAACAGGTATAGCTAACATATACGAAATCTGCACCCATTTAAGAGGCGAGGCAGGAAAAAGACAGGTTGAAGGAGCAAAAATTGGTATGACTCATGTTATTGGTCTTGGAACTGCTTGTGGAATTCATATTTTAGAGAAAACTTCCTAGTTTTGTTAATTGGTATTGTCGGAGATACACATAATAATCTGGTTAATATCTCCAAAATTTGTCAATTATTTAATTCAAAAAAAGTAAACTTAGTCATTCATACTGGTGACATTTCTCTTCCCAAGGCATTGTACGCATTCAAAGAACTAAATTGTAAGATGATAGGTGTTTTTGGAAATAATGATCAAGGAGATAAAGAAGCACTAGTTGAAACAAGTAAAGAACTAAATTTTGAATTTTTCAATGGGCCTCATTTTTTAAAAGTTGAAAATATAGTTTTTTCTATAATTCATGATCCTTTAGATATTGATGAGGAAATGATGTCTAAATCTAATGTAATATTTCATGGACATACTCATAGGTTTAGATGTGAAAAAATTAAAAATGTTTTGATTTTTAATCCAGGTGAGTGTGCAGGATTCATGAAAAATAAAAATCAAATTGGCATTTTCGATACGGAAAAAAACACACCTAGAATTCTTAGTTTTTAAATAAAAATTTTTTTATTAGAATCATTGAAAAATAAGTTAAAAAACTTAAAAGAATAAAGCCTGCCATGGGTCTAATCAATCTTAGAACACCGTTGCTGCTTAATATAGTGTTTTCTAAAAATAAGATTGAGATTATAGGAGCCAAATTGAGATTGCCAGGCTCTACAAACCAAACACCTGATAATGTTCCGAAAATAAAAGCAAAAATGAATATTTTTAAAGTCTTTTTTTTGTAAGAATTGCAAAAGCTAAACTTATGACAAAAGCAGATAGAAAATATAATAGCCAAATTAAAATCATTTTTTAAAGAATTCAACTAAATTTTTAGATAACTTTAAATTACCGACAAGATCATAAATTTTATCTTCGGACTGTTCTTTATCTAAAAAATTAAGTATTTTATTTAAATGTTTGTCCTTAAAAATATATGAAGGAGGAACATTTTTTTCTATCGCCATATTTTCTCGCCATAAAAATAATCTTTGAGCATTTTTAATTGAAGAATCAATTTTTTTTAAACGAGATATATATAATTCTCTATTTCCAAGCTTTGCTTCTTCCAAGGAAGAATTTATTACACTTTCATATTTTTTTAAATTTAAAAGTATTTTTTTTTGTTTTTTAAAAATCCCGATCAAATATTTCACATCATTAGCTGCATAATCAAGTTGATTTTTTGAGAATGGTCTTTTAAGCCAATTTGAATTCGTCTCTGATTTATCTAAATGTATTGAAAAATATTTCTTTACGAGATTCGCATAGTTTTGAGGATTTTTATTTGAAATTACCTGCTCTGCGATTTGTATATCAAATACATTTTTTACTTCTAAATTTGCAGATGAAAAAAGAACTGTTGCATCACTTCTAACTGAATGAAAAATGATGGTTGACTCTAAATTATCAAATATATTTTGCAATCTTGAGAGATCTTTTATTTTTAGACAATCAATTAAAAAAATTTTCGATTTAGTAGATATTTGTAAAAGTGATAAGTTTGGGAAATACGTATTTCTCCAATCAAATTCCGTATCTACTCCAATTAAATCTTCTTTAATTAACTGCTCTTCTAAGTTAGAAAATTCTAAAGGTTTATCTATAAAAAAAATTTTCTGATTCTTTTTTAAATAATTTGAGAGACGCTTTAGCAAAATAAACAAATTTTTAATCCGATTGGAAAGACAATACCTTCGTGAAAATTTTAAGCATTAAAAAGGAAAATTTAAGTTACTCTTTAAATCTGCTGGTGGGACTGGCAAATCTTTGAATGCTTTCCAAACAATTCCAGAATTTGGAAAAATCACTACCCAAATAGTAATTAGTATTAAAGATAAATAAATGAAAATATTTCTTTTCTTTACATACCATGCTTCTACATCGCCTTTATAAGGTCCAATTACATTGTCGTAAAAATCAATTATGTCATTGTGTTTTTCAAGAATATTTTCTTCACTGTGGAATACAATGGGTCCAATCCCTGAAAGTCCTGGTTTTACTTTAGAAATAATTTTTTGTGATTTAATTGGAAATGCATTGAAACATCTTTGTGTTTGCGGTCTTGGGCCAATCAAACTCATATGCCCTAAAAAAACATTAAGTAATTGAGGTAATTCGTTAATTTTTGTTTTCCTTAAAAACGAACCAACTGGAAGAATTCTGGGATCATCCTTAAGAGTAACAGTGCCAGTTCCAATTTTAGGACTATTTTTCAGCATCGTTACAAACTTAAAAAGTTTGAACATTTTTTTTCTTTTTCCTACGCGCTCTTGAAGAAAAAAAATCTCTCCTTCTCCAGTAAATTTTAGAACAAATATAATTACTAAAAAAAGGGGAAGAAGAAAGAACAGGCTAATTCCAGAAAACAGAAAATCACAAACTCTAATAAACATTACATCCTCTGATCAAGGTATCTACCTGTTTCTTTATGAGCAAATTCAGGAAGTAATTCGAATAATAAATTTAGGATAGTTTCCTTATCCCAAACTCCTTTTTTTCTTAAATTTTCTATACTAGAGTGAAAATTATTTAACTTTTTTTCGTCATATCTAACTTTGTTTTTAATAACGCCTATTCCATGGAAGCTTTCTGTTTCTAAATCTTCTTTTTCAGTAAAAAATTCTTCAAAATCTTTTTCACCTGTAGTATCACTTTTAAAAAAATAACATGGCCATTTTTTTTCTGCTAATAAATTTGTAGTCATATTTCGAGCCTCCTCTTCGCTATCGCAATGAAAAGGTTCATAACCCATTTGACGCAAAAACATCTCAGCTATTTGAGAAAATGTTATTAAATGAAGATTTTCATTTAACTTAGGGAAAAAAATATCTCTATTTTTTCCAAAAAGTCCTGATAAAAGACATAATTCTCCAGACTCCTGTGGTGTTAAAAAATATCTTTTTACATCATTTGGAGCAGAAAAAGGCTGCCTTTTTGCGAATCGCTGATTAAAACCATATAGGAGAGATCCATCAGAAAATGCAACGTTAGCAAATCTTGCTAGTGAGATAGATATACTTTCGCTTTCACGCATCAAAAACATTTCCATAACACGTTTGCTAGCGCCCATGATATTTACAGGATTTGCCGCTTTATCTGTTGAAACACAAAAATATTTTGAGGCTCCGTATTTTTTAGATAAATTTAAAGTATTGATAGTGTTAAAAATATTAACCATCAACATCCTCATCAACGTAAATGGATCTTTTTCACTTCTGACATGTTTTAAAGCAGAAAGATTGAAGACATAATCATAAGGACCTTCAGATGAAATAAAAGCTTCAAATTCTCTACTGCCGCAATCAATAGCAAAAGTTCTAAAGTCACCATCAATGTAGCCTTTTGTACTTCGGATATCCCTCACTAATTCAACCATATTATTTTCACTAATATCAACAACATGAAGTTTTAAAGGATTCCTTTTGAATATTTCTTTAGTTACAGATTGTCCAATAGATCCCGCGCCGCCAATAATAAGAAAATTAGATTTTTGGACTTCTTTTATTATTTTTGGATTCAATGAGAATATGTCTTTTTCAAAAAGACCTTGATCTCTTCCAATTAATTTAAGCGTTTGGTCTTCTAATGTCATTCACAGGCCTCCAAAATAGTTCTTGTAACCTCATCAACCTGTTCAAAGGTCATACTTGGATATAAAGGAAGTGTTAATTCTCTTGGGATAATATTCAAAGCTTCAGGAGTATCATTTTTATCAAATCTATCTTTATAAGCTTCAAAATCCCAAAAAGCAGGGTAATGAATACTTGTTTGGATACCCCTTTTTCTACAATGCTCTATAACAGAAGTTCTGTTTACTCCAATTGGAAGTAGAATAGGAAGTATATGAAATGCAGATACACAACTGTTAGATTGCAAAAATTTATTAAATGGAATTTTGATTTTAGTATTTTCAAAGTTACTTCTGTATCTTTCCGTTAAATTTTTTCTAAGTGTGTTTGCTTCAAAAAGCTTTTCGAGTTGAGTTAAACCCAAAGCGGCTCTCATCTCATCCATTCTATAGTTAATTCCAGGTTCATTAACATCATAAGTAATTGACCTTCCTTTATGCCTGTCTAGAGTCAAAGAAGTCATGCCATGTGATCTTAACGAAGCCAACCTTTTACCAAGATTTTTATTGGAAGTAGATGTCATACCGCCCTCTCCTACAGACAAATTTTTGTTAGTAAAAAAAGAAAAACAGCCTATATCTCCCCATGCACCAACTGACTTATCATTTATAAAAGCGCCTGGGGCATGAGCACAATCTTCTATTAAATAAATCCCTTCCTCTTTACACAAATCAACAATTGGTCTCATGTCACATGGATAACCTGCGTAATGAACAACCACAATAGCTTTTGTTTTATCAGTGATAACTTTTTTTATAGACTCTGCAGAAACATTCCAATTATCTTCAGAACTGCAATCAGCAAGAACAGGTTTAGCATTCACTAACCTTGCGCAGTTAGCATCCGAAACAAAGGTTAATGCAGGCATCACTACTTCATCATTTTGTCCAATATCAAGGGCAAGAAATGCTAGATGCATTGCCGCAGTTCCACTTGAGACTGCACTACAAAGAACATCTTTTCCAAGCATTTCGCCAAATTTTTTTTCAAAATTTATTATATTCTCTCCCATGGTGATCCAACCAGAATCTAAAACATCAGAAACTGCTTTTTTTTCAAGCTCGTTATAATTCAATTTAAATAACTGTATTTTCCAATCCATCATAGAGCTACCATTTTACGTTTTTTAAAGGTTTTTGAACGAAATGGGGTATTAAATACTTCCTCTATATAAAAATTAGGAGATTCTCTTAATAGTTCAATATACATATTTTGAGCTGATTCTATATCTAAAACAGTAATAGCTCCCCCTCCTAACACCTTATATTTTGCTAACTTACGTTCTATCATTATATTTTCATATATCTTTGCACCACCGCCAGCTTCAACACCTTCATCTCTTATAAAAAGAGAATATTTATCCACATATTGATGTTCACCATCAACTACAACTCCTTCAAAATCGTAATTATATCGGTATGGGACTTTTTCCATAGCTTCTAGGTAATGCATATAGGTAAAGCAATCATGCACACGAGGTCCTAAAAAAAGAAATTTTACTTTAAGTCCAGATTTAGCTAATAGATCAAATGTGGATCTCTCACCAATAGAATTCTTACCTATATCTTTTATAAGCTCTTGTTTATCACCAAAAAGAATATTAGACATTAATGGATCGTGTGATCGATTCCAGTTATGCTTTATTCGCAAATGCTCGTTCAGTGCCCCCATCGAACTTCTTGTTAAAGCAATATCAAAAACCTCGTCATTGCAAAAACTAAACGTATAACTTGGCATAATCAAGGTTTGTACATTTAATTTATATAAAATATTGGCAAGTGAATCTAACAATTCTGATCGACTAAGCTCGAGATTTGGCATTCCAAACTGCATCCCAGAATGGATATAAAGAACATCGCATTGATCGGAATTAAAATTACGCAAAATCTCTAAAATAGTTTCTGCGTTTATTTCCTGATTTCCATATTTAAATAAATGCTGTTTTGTGTTTGAAGTCACATTTAATCTCGTTTTGGTTTAAGCAATCGAAGCTCCGCCATCTAAAAAAACTTCTTGTCCAGTCATCCAAAGATTCTCAGATAATAAAAAATCTACGGTAACTGAAACCTGATTGGTATTTCCTGTTCCCAAGATATACCTGTCAAAACGTTTCATATCTGAATTAGCCTCAAATAAGTGTTCAGTCATTTTTGTACGAACAGCTCCGAGAATAATGACGTTAAATCGAGCATGTGAAAACTCTGCAGCAAGCCCTTTAACTATGCTGTTTAAAGCTCCTTTAGATGAAGAATATATTGCGTTACCCTTGTCACCGAACTTACTAAAAAAAGCGGAAATCATAACAACAGATTCTAAATGTTCTTTATGAGCTTTTTTGGTAAGTACGCGAATAATTTCAATAATGCTAAATACATTAATACTAAATATATCCAAAGTATCATTATATTTAAAAGCTCTAAATGGCATAATTTTTAGATGCCCAGCAGCGTGTACTACCTTATTTATTTTAATATTTTCATTCTCGAGCATTCTAGAAAAATCATTATGTAATTCATTAATATCAGTAAAATCAAAGCACCAAATCTTTATATTATTTGTTGTACTAATTTCATTAGCTAGTTTAGAGAGGGCATCAAGATCTCTACCATGTAAAAGCAGATTATCAGTATTAGCTCGGTTATGAGCAATGTCCATGCCTATACTCGAAGTCGCCCCTGTAATTAATGTATATAACTTTGTCATTTTTTATTTTCTAAAACATATTCTATAAAGATAGAAATACTCGCAAATTCTTCTAATTTTTCAGCATCCATTGAAATGCCATATGCATCAAGCATAGCAAGAATAGTTAGAGCATTTAAAGAGTCCCATTCAGGCATACTGTTAAATGCAGAGTCAAGTGGTAAATCTGACACCTCAAGAATCTCGCATAACTCAGTTATTAGCTCTTCCATATAAATCTCCTAATTTTTTTTAATTAAACTTCTAAAACTTCTAAAAATGTTAAATCATACATTCGCATTAATAACGAACCCCATGTAAGACCCACTCCGAAGCCGGCCATACATATCAACCTATTTTTCTTAAAGTAAGATAAATCAAATTCACTACAAATAACTGCTGGAATTGAAACCCCACTTGAATTTCCATATTTTTGTACGAGATTTGTAGGCATTTTTTCTAAAGGTATTTTTAATTTATTAGCAAGTTTCTTAAGCATAAAAGGATTGGGTTGATGAAACAAAAAATTGTCGACATCTGATATCTGATGCTTACTTTCATTCATCAAATTATTAATCATATCTGGAACAGATTGCATTACAAAATTAAATACTGCATCACCTTTCATAACTAAATTATCAAGAGATCTTTCATTCCCATTAGCATCTTCTGAAACAATAGATGTCTCATGACTAGATCTAATTTTCATTCCTCCAGCAGGGACCATTAATGCATCCCACCCAGAACCGTCTACTTTTATGTTGCCATTTATAGGTTGCCCGGTTTTATCTGACTCAATAATAGTGATGGATCCAGCATCACCTATAATTGGCCTGCTGTTTCGATCTCTTTGGCCAACTAGTTGACTAACAACGTCTACATTTACCAAAGCTATTTTTTTAAAGTTATTTTTATTAATTAATGAAAAGGCGGTCATGAGGCCAACAATATAACCTGCGCAACCTTGATTGATATCAAGACAAAGCATGTTTTGTCCAAATGAAAGGCGACTGTGAATGATATAACTTGTGCCAGGCATTATATAATCAGGAGTCTGCGTTACTACAATCAAAGCATCAATAGTATTAGGATCAATATCTTCTGACTTAATTAATTTCTCAAAACCCTGAACTATTAAATCGGAACTTGTAATACCATTTTCTACAATTCTTCTTTTGTCGTAGCCCATCACAGCTTTGAGTTTGGCTGATTGTGCAGACGTAAAGTTATAGTCATCCATTTCACTGTCAAAAGAAATCTCACGCCTAGGCAAAATAAGTTGGACCCCTGTAATTTTGACGCCATCAAAGTTTAGATTCATTTACTTAGGCTCCTAACAAGTTCACATAGGGTGTCTAAAGAGTAGAAATTTTCTGGCGTTATATGCTCAGGATCAATTGAAATACCAAGCTGAGCTTCAAGGTCATCAACTAACAATATTATATCTAGAGAATCAAGAACGCCAAATAAAGAAAGATCTCTTTTGCTTGCATCGAACTCAATTTCAGGGCGAATGGATTGTATTATTTCTAAAATCTTCTCTTTCAAATTTTGTTCCATTTAATTAATTCCAATGCGCCATCTTTTAGGACAAGATAAAATGAAGAATTTCTTTCGTGAATATCAAAAGCTGCTTTTGAATTTTTAAAAAAATCAATTATATCACTTGCTGCCGGAACAGCCTTCATAATTCTTATATTTCCAAAACGAGCTCCTTGATAAGGAAAAGAAAAGGCTCTAATCATACCGTAAGCTCTATCTATCGGAGTATTAACGTGAATTACCATATCCTCATCTTTAATTTTACCAAAATATGGTAATTTTAATGATGGCTGAACTGTCCCTCTATCACCATTAATTAATCTTTTTACTGCATTAACAACAATTCTTTTATAAACTGATAGCAATTTTTTTTGGAACTCATGTATATATATATCTGGAGATAAAGAGATTAATTCTTGACATAAAATATTTCCTGTATCAACTCCCTCGTCTATTAAATGAACTGTAACTCCAGTATTTGAATCACCAAATATAATTGGCCAGTGTTGAGGAGACATGCCGCGATATTTTGGTAAAAGTGATGGATGAAGGTTTATGCCTCCCAAATTTGCTTTTTTAAATAACTTTTCTGGAAGAATTCTCTGAAAATGAGCAGATATAATTAGGTCAAACGATAATCCATCAAAATTTTTCAAAAATTCTTCAGATTTTACAGATTCTGTTTGCAAAATAGATATATTATTGTTTTGACAATATTTAACTAGGCGTTTACCTGATGTTGATATTGGGTTGAGCATGACCACATTTAAAGGCTTAAGATTTAAATTTGAGTTTACTAAAGACTCTAAGACTGTGAGACTAAAAACATCTTCACCAAAAAAAATGAATCTTAGCAGGTTGGAATGACTCACTCTTGAGATAACCTTTTATAAACCAGTCTATCTATTTTACCATTGGTGTTCATTGACATTTTTTCAACTTCAACTATTTTTGATGGAATCATGTAACTAGGCAAAACATCTCTTAAGCTAATTCTGAAATCTTTAATTGTTAAATGGCTTCTAAGCTCGCAATATGCAATTATTTCTTTTTTTTCAACAGCGTATATTACACCCCCAGAATTATTTTATTAACAAAGCTTTTTAAAGTATATATATTTAATTAATTATCTTAATATTTGAAGATTTAATTCTAAAATTACAAAAAATTAAAAGTTCACAAAAATTATGAAAAACAATATGAATCTTACGAGCCTTCCTGAATTATTTATCAAATCCAAAGAAAAATATCCTGAAAAAATATGCCTTGAAGACGATTATGGTCAGTATAGCTATGAATATGTTTATGAAAATGCAATCAAACTGGCTAATTTAATTACAAAAAAATGTTCTCAAACTCACCAACCTATTGTGATTCTTACAGATAAAAATAAAGACGTACCTCTGATTATGCTGGCAATAATGATGACCAGAAATATTTACGTTCCTCTTGACAAGGGCATGCCAAAAATAAGATTAAATAAGATCCTTAAAACACTTAAACCAGCCTTAGTAATACATGATGAAGAGAATAGTAAATTAAAAAAAGAAACATCTATAGATTTTTCTGAGTTCAAAATAAATAACTTTAAAAAGAAATTTATAAAAAAAATAGAGGACAATATAATCGACAAAGTCAATGAAATAATAGATATTGACCCTGCATATATAATATTTACATCAGGCTCAACTGGCGATCCAAAAGGTGTGACAATTTCCCACGGCAGTGTTATTGATTATATCTTATGGGCTAAAAGTGTTTTTAATGTAAAACAAACTGATTCATTTGCAAGCCAAGCTCCATTCCACTTTGATAATTCTGTCTTAGATATATATCTTGCTTTTATATCTGGTGCAAAGCTGCACATTCCCAATGAGATAATTTATATATTTCCTAAAAAGACACTGGATTTTTTAAAAAATTCTAAAATTACTATCATTTTTTGGGTTCCTTCAATTATTTTGAATATTGCAAATTCAAATTTGCTTGATAAGTATAAACTTAAGCTTAAATATGTGATATTTGCAGGCGAACAGATGTCAGTTACTCACATTAACCAATGGGTAAAAGCTTTCCCAAAAGCTCAGTATGCTAATCTCTATGGCCCAACAGAAATTACTGTAGATTGTACTTTTTATAAATTTAATAAGAGGTATAAAGCAAAGATACTACCTATAGGGGTCCCATGTAATAACTGTGAACTTACAATAATTGATAAAAATGGCAAGATTCCTAAAATTGGAGAGCCAGGCGAATTGCATGTAAGAGGCAAATGCCTCTCATTGGGTTATTGGAATAACAGAAAAGCTACCGCACAAGCTTTTATACAAAATCCTGCCCATGATAAATATGAGGATATTGTATATAAGACAGGTGATATTGTTAAAATGGATAAAAATGGGCTAATTTATTTTTTAAATAGAGCAGATTCTCAAATTAAACATATGGGATACAGAATAGAACTGGGCGAAATTGAGGCAGCAGCTCTTAACATTGAAAATATAACCAATTGCGCAGTTTTGTATGATCAAAATGCTAAAAAAATAATTCTTTGTTACGTTGAAGATGGTAAAAAGCTTTTTGATGACAAGAAATTGAGATTAGATTTAGCTAAAAAATTACCAAAATACATGCTTCCTAGAGAACTTATAAAACTTAAAAAAATGCCGTTAAATTCCAATGGAAAGATTGATAGGAAATTATTAATAAAGGATTTAATTAAGTAACTTTATTTTCTTTGCTGTTTGCTCAAAAAAATCGTAAATACTTACATTCATGACTAATAGTTTATTT
>PAFF01000055.1 GCA_002704045.1 Fidelibacterota bacterium | reverse complement strand
GCTGGACGTAACGGTAGACGAGACAATGACTGGGATTTCGGCACAAATCCCTGCTCAGAAATAATACTCAGAAGCAAGCAATTCTGTAATCTATCTGAAGTAGTGATACGTGCTACAGATGATATGAAGACACTAAAAGAGAAAGTAAAGTTTGCTACGATACTTGGTACGTTTCAATTTTTGGTATAGGCTTAAATCTTGCGGTTGCATTAAGCTTTTTTTACAGAGTCTTTTTTAATAAACCAGAAACTGCTATCATACATAAAAGTGCTAATTGGTTATCTACTGGAAACTTTAATTTAGATTTAGGTGTTTCAATAGATAATATTGGAGCCATAATGCTTTTAGTTGTTTCCTTGGTGTCTTTCTTAGTTCATTTATATTCAAGCGAATATATGAGAGGTGATTCTAGATTTTCTAGATATTATGCCTATCTAGGTTTGTTTACTTTTTCAATGAATGGTATAGTGCTTGCTGATAGTATTACTATGATTTATATTTTTTGGGAATTAGTTGGTTTAAGCTCTTATTTAATAATCGGTTTTTGGTTTGAAAAAACTTCTGCAGCCTCTGCTAGTAAAAAAGCTTTTCTTACAAATAGGGTAGGTGATATTGGTATGTTTATTGGTATCATGATGATTTATTTTGTAGGTGATACTCATTCATTTAATTTATCTGATATAATTGAGAAAGTTAAGACAACTGAGATTGATTCTACCTATTTAACCGTAGCAGGTATTTTGCTGTTTATGGGTGCTGTTGGAAAATCAGCTCAATTACCTCTTCATATTTGGTTGCCAGACGCTATGGCTGGACCTACACCTGCTAGTGCGATGATTCATGCTGCTACGATGGTTGCAGCTGGTGTATATCTAACTATAAGAATATTTCCAATTTTAACTTTTGATGCTTTAACATACATTGCATTTACTGGGGCTTTAACTGCCTTGTTTGCGGCGATTATAGCTATCACTCAAAATGATATTAAAAAGGTTTTAGCTTATTCTACTGTAAGTCAGCTTGGTTATATGGTAATGGCCCTTGGTGTTGGTGCATATATGGCTGCATTTTTTCATCTTGTAACACATGCAATGTTTAAAGCATGTTTATTCTTAGCTAGTGGATCTGTTATTCATTCTATGCATCATAGTTTGCATGAGATGCATGATCATGATACCGATCCACAAGATATGAGAAATATGGGTGGATTAAAAAATAAAATGCCTCTTACATACTTTGGTATGTTAATTACAACTTTAGCTATAGCAGGTGTGCCATTCTTTTCAGGATTTGTATCTAAAGATGCAATTTTAGCAGGTGTTTTAGGTCATTATTTTGAATATGGTGGCATGACAATATTATTACCTATAGCAGGTTTTGGTGCTGCTGCTATTACAGCTTTTTATATGTTTAGATTAATATTCATGACATTTCATGGTAAACCTAAAAATGAAGAAATTTATAAGCATCTGCATGAATCACCCAAAGTGATGACAATCCCACTAATAGTTCTTTCATTGCTGTCATTAGCAATTTTTTATACAGGTACTATTAATCCATTATCTGATGGATCAAAAGGATGGTTTAAAAAAGCTGTTGGAAAAGGTTATAATTATGTAATTGAAGTAGATAGTCATAATGATGTTCATGATAGTCAATCAGATACTCATAATCAAGATGAGTATTATAAAAAAGAGATAACTTTTACAGAACATGCTTACCATGCTGCACATGACGCACACTATACAGCTATGTATCTATCGCTTGCTGTTGCATTTTTTGGTATTGCTTTATCAGCATTGTTTTATCTGTTTAAAAAATTAAATCCTGAAACATTTAGAAAAACATTTAACATTTTCAAACTTTATGATTTATCTAAAAATAAGTTTTATATTGATGAAATCTATTCAAATATTTTATATAAACCATTCATGTTTTGGTCTTACTTGTGTTCTAAAATTGATTGGGATTACTATGACCAAACTTTCATAGATTCAATTGGTAAAATTACACTTTTCTCATCAGAAAAGTCTGTCAAAGTCGATTACAATTGGTTAGATCAAAAAGTAGTTGACGGATTTGGAAAGTTAGCTAATTACTCAAGTTTAAAAATGAAAAAGCTCCAAGGTGGAGTTGTTCAAGCATATATACTTGGTGGTTTGGTAGCTATTATTCTAATAACTTTAATTGTACAACAAATATAGGGTGCTCTAATATGAATTCATCTATCTTATCATTATTAATTTTTCTTCCAGTTATGGGCGTAATGGGTATGTTAATTGTTGCTTTACTTGGCAAGCAAGGATTAATGAAAACTGAAAATAAAGATGTTTATAAATATATAGCATTGGCTGTAACAGGTGTACAAATGTTGTTAGCATTTTTCTTATATGCTAATTTTGATCCTACATTATCTGTTACTCAGTCTCCATTTACTGTTCAATTTGACTGGATTCCAAGTTTTAATATTGAGTATTATATTGGTGTTGACGGGCTGAGTATGCCTATGGTGATACTTGCAGCTTTACTATCATTTTTATGTATTGTGATAAGTTGGAATGTTGAAAAACATGTCCTTGGTTATTTTTCATTATTCTTATTATTAGATGCAGGAATGATGGGTGTATTCTTATCATTGGACTTTTTCTTATTTTATATTTTCTGGGAAGTCATGCTCTTACCCATGTATTTTTTAATAGGTATGTGGGGTGGACCACAAAGACATTACGCAGCTATTAAATTTTTCTTGTATACTTTATTTGGATCTGTGTTCATGCTGTTAGGAATGTTAGCTTTATATTTTTATGCTCCTGGTGGTAATTCATTCAATTTAATACAATTAATTACTCAAGCTCCGCAAATAGATGCTTCACTATGGGGTTTTGATATGAGATTTTTAATATGGATTGCATTATTTATCGGTTTTGCTATAAAGGTTCCTGTATTTCCTTTCCACACATGGTTGCCACTAGCTCATGTTGAAGCACCAACAGCAATTTCTGTTATTCTTGCTGGAGTATTATTAAAAATGGGTACCTATGGATTTTTAAGAATAAGTTACCCCCTGTTGCCAGAAGAGGCAGTTAATTTTTCTTTTATGATGGCGCTATTAGGTGTTATAAATATTATATGGGGAGCATTAAACGCTATTGCTCAAATTGATTTAAAGAAAATGATAGCATACTCTTCTGTTAGTCATATGGGTTATGTTTTGCTTGGTATGTCTGGTATTGTGGGAACTGAATCGGTAGGAGCTGAAGCTGGTATGAATGGTGCTGTGATGCAGATGTTTAATCACGGAACAATAACTGCAATGCTATTTACATTAGTTGGTGTATTGTACGATCAAGCTCACCACAGATGGATTGTTTATCCGATGGATTATAAGGATCCAGAATTAGCTGGTAAATTAGGTTTTGGTGGTCTTGCTTCAAAATTACCAATTTTTAATGGATTTATAGTCCTTGCATTTTTTGCTGGATTAGGGTTACCTGCATTATCTGGATTTATAAGTGAAGCTATGTGTTTTATAGGAGGATTTGGAAGTTTTAGGGTATTAACAATAATTGGGACTCTAGGTATTTTACTAAATGCAATTTATTTTTTAAGAGCTTATCAAAGAATTTTCCTTGGACCTTTTAATGAAAAGTATTCTGATTTAAAAGATATGAGTTTTAGAGATATGGCTGTTATTATTCCGTTAGCATTTTTAACATTATTATTTGGTGTATATCCACAACCTTTATTAGAAATAATGAGACATTCGATGAGTAAGCTTATATTGCTTGTTCAACCATTTATATAAGGTAGATTATGGAATATTTAAGCAACATAAATAGTTTAACATCTTATTTGCCTGAGTTAATGATTGTAATAACAATTCTTGCTGTTTTTATTATGGAGTCAATATCAACTTACAGGCCTTTAACCTACATTACTACGATTATTGGTTTAATTTTTGCAGGTTTATTGCTTATGATTTCATCTTCATCTACAAATTTATTGTTTGAAGGTATGATTGTTAATGATTCCTTAGCTATGTTCTTCAAATGGCTAATCTTATTATCAACTTTATCTATAGTTTTAATATCTCGTGATGATGGATCTGTTCTTGATGAGGTTAAGGGTGAATATTATGCAATGCTGTTAATTATTACTCTTGGTATGTTTGCTATGGTTTCTGCTAAGAATCTATTAATGGTTTATCTTGCTATAGAAATGGTAAGTATCCCTTCATATATAATAGCAGGTATTTCTAAAAATGATAGAGAATCAAATGAGGCGTCATTGAAGTATGTTATATATGGCTCATTTGCTTCTGGTATCATGTTGTTTGGTTTAAGTTTTCTATATGGTATTGCAGGTAGTCTTGATATTAATGTAGTTGCATCTAAGTTATCGTCATTTGATTCATCTCTTACTGTTTATATGGTTATTATATTTATACTAGTAGGTTTTGGTTATAAAATATCAATGGTTCCATTTCATTATTGGACACCCGATGTATATCAAGGTGCCCCAATAACAGTAACAGCTTTTTTATCCGTAGCTCCAAAGGCTGCTGGTTTTGCAATTTTAATTAGATTTTTCTACACATTATTTATTGATAATATTGAAATGCTTCAATGGCCTCAACTTATAGCAATTATGTCAGCATTAACTATGACTGTTGGGAACATTTTGGCGTTAAATCAAACTAATATAAAAAGATTGTTAGCATATTCAAGCATTTCGCATGTTGGTTTTATGTTGGTAGCTTTTTCTATTGTATCTATAGATTCAGTTGTATCAATAATGTTTTATATGTTTTTCTATTTATTTATGAATTTAAGCGCCTTTTATATGGCAATATATATGTCAAATAAGTATGGTGCAAACGAAATAGATCAATGGAATGGTGTAGGTTTAAAAGTACCTGTATTATCTTTTTTTATGGTACTATCATTAGCTTCTTTAGCCGGCCTTCCACCAACATCAGGTTTTGTAGCTAAAGTATATGTTTTAAGGAATTTATTTGCTGAAAGTAACTTTTTATGGTTAGGTGTAGTTGCTATAATCAATACTGTTATATCTTTATACTATTATTTTAAGATTGTAAGAGCAATGTATTTTATGGATAATGATAAGCTTACTGTTCAAGATTGTAGCCCAATACTTTTTTGGTCAATTATTATATTTTCTCTTCAAAATATAATCTTTTATTTTTATTGGCCAAATTTATTAGAGTCACTCAATATGATATTGATTAATACTGGAATGTTTTAATGGAAAAATTTGTTAAAGATTCTAATGTAATAATGCATGAATTGATTTTACCAAACGATACTAATAATTTAAATACTGTATTTGGTGGTAAGGTTATGCAATATATGGATTTGTGCGCAGCTATGTCTGCTTACAAATTTGCTAGAACTGCAGTTGTTACAGCATCTGTAGATAGATTAGATTTTTTAGCACCTGCTAGAGTAGGTGATATGTTAATTTTGAAATCTTCAGTTAACTATAGTCACAACTCATCTATGGAAGTTGGTGTTAGGATAGATGCAGAAAATGTTAAAACAGGAAAAACTCGTCATACCGCAACTGCTTACTTGACTTTTGTTTCACTTGACGAAAAAGGTAAACCACAAAAGGTAGAAAATATTATTCCTGAGACAGATGATGAAAAACGTAGATATAAAGAAGGCGAAGAGCGGCACGCTCAAAGAGTTGAAAGGTTAAAGAATAAAAAATAATATTAATGGCTACTTTTAATCTTACCAAAGGATACGATTTACAGTTAGAAGGGCAACCTTTAAAGGAAATTATAGAAATTTCACCTTCTGATATAGTCAAAGTAAATCCACAAGAGTATAAATATATTAAACCTAAAGTAACAGTAAAGGTTGAAGAAGATGTTCTTGTTGGAACACAATTATTTTTTGATAAAAAAAATCCGGATATTAAACATGTTTCTCCATGCTCAGGTAAAATTGAGAGTATAGATTATGGTTCTAAACGTAAAGTTTTAAGTATAAACATTAAAAATGATAAAGAGTATAATCAAATTGATTTAAAAGATCTTGATAATTTATTTGGTTTATCTTCTATAAATGGATTGAGTTCAAAGGCAACAAAAGCTATAATCAATGAATCAGGTATGTGGCCATCAATCAGACAGCGTCCATTTTCAAAGGTTGCCAATATTGAATCTAAGCCAAAATCAATTTTTGTGTCAATGAGCCCAACAGATCCATTGGCTTTAGATCAATTATTTTTATTGAATGATTCATCTATTGGGTTTTTAGAAGGTATTGATGCTATATCTAATCTAACAGATGGAGATATAAATATCATTCTCAATAATAATCAATCCCCTTTAATGTTAGATAGTTTAGATAGAGTTAAAATTCATTATTTTAATGGACCTCATCCTTCTGGTAATGTTGGTGTTCATATGCATTATTTAGATCCGATTACATCTAAAGAAGATGAAGTTTGGTATCTTACAATTCAAGACATATGTAAGATAGGTAAGTTATTTGTTGATGGAAAAATAAATGTAACAAAGCTTATTTCTATGGGTGGACCAGGTTGTGAAAAGCCTAGTTATTTAAAAGTTTATCATGGAACACTAATGTCTCATATAAATGATGAGTTAGAGCTTGGTTTGGATGATAATAGTATTTTGATATCAGGAAGTGTTTTATCAGGAAAATATATAAATATTAATGAATCCTTAGGATTTTATCATGAGATTTTAACAATTCTTAAAAACGTAGATGAAAGACATTTTTTAGGATGGTTATTACCGGGGTTAGATAAATTTACATTAACAAATACTTTTGTTTCTAAACTGTTAAATTCTAATAATTCTATAAATCATAATATGAAAAATGGTAGTAATAGAGCAATAGTTCCGATTGGTATGTGGGAAAAAGTTCTCCCTATGGATATTTTGCCTAATTTTCTAATTAGAAGTATACTGGCAGCAGATGTTGAAGATATGGAAAAGTTGGGAATATATGAATGTTCAGAAGAAGATTTTGCTCTTTGTAGCTTAATATGTCAATCTAAAGTAGAAGTAAGTCAGATCATTCAAGAGGGTCTAGACCTAATGTATGAAGAAGGTTAAATAGATGAATTTTTTAAGAAAAATATTAGATAATATTGAACCTCTTTTTAAAAAAGGTGGCAAACTTGAATCTTTGTATCCTTTGTATGAGGCTGGAGACACTTTTTTATATACTCCCAGTGATAAAACCAAAACAGCTCCGTTTGTAAGAGATCATATTGATTTAAAGAGAACCATGATATTGGTTGTTATGGCATTAATGCCCTGTTTACTTTTTGGTATATTTAATGTAGGTCATCAATACTATCATTTTGTCGAAACTACTACTGAAGCTACAATTATAGATAAAATATTAATTGGATTGCAGTCAGTTATTCCTATATATATTGTCGCTTTTACAGTTGGTGGCTTAACAGAAGTAATTTTTGCTATTATTAGAAAACACGAAGTTAATGAAGGTTTTTTAGTGACTGGTTTTCTCATTCCATTAGTTATGCCACCCTCATTACCTTTATGGATGGTAGCTATTTCAACAATTTTTGGAGTTGTTATAGGTAAAGAAATATTTGGTGGTACTGGATACAATATTTTTAATCCTGCTTTAGTTGCAAGAGTATTTGCGTTTTTTGCTTACCCAACAGCCTTATCTGGAGATACCGTATGGGTCTATAAAATGCCTGAGACAGATGGTCTTAGCGCAGCAACATCTCTTCTTGCATCAGCAAAAGAATCTGTTTCTAGTTTTAGTGTTCCTGATTATGGAGTGTTTAGCTTTTTAAATGGATCATTGCATAATCAATTTGTTGATATTACTAATACTCTTGGTCAAACACATGCAGATGTTGATTTATCATGGACATCTTTGTTTTTAGGGTT
>PAFF01000065.1 GCA_002704045.1 Fidelibacterota bacterium | reverse complement strand
TTCCTGGAAAGCAGACTTTTCACTTAGACTTGCTTTACCTTTGTTATACTTAACTAATCTTTTTATAAGTATTTGTATCATAAAATTTGCAGCTAGTTCACATCAATTATGGTTATTACCCTGGTTGATAAAATCTACAGCTGACTTTTATTTTACATTTAATTATTATACGAAGTTAAAACAACAATGGAATTTATTTGATTGTACAGTACTCAGTTTTATTCATCCTTTTTATGTAGTAATTTTTGGTGGTTTAGGACCATTATTAAATGTAAAATGGAAATAAAATTTAAAATATTATTTATTTTATTTATCTTTCCGCTTTTTGCACAAAGCAAAAATTATGAATATGAAGTTTCAATTTTTGGCGTTCATTGTGCAGATATATTAATTAGTTATACTGACACAATTTATAATGATAAAAAATCAATAAAAATTGAATATCAAACTAAAACAAAATCTATTTATGAAAAATTCTTTTTTATTAAAAATGATTATACTACAGTTATTGATAAATCAAATTATGATATACTAAGCTATGCAAAAAAAACATCACAGCCTAAATTAGAAAATAATATATCTACATTTCTAAAAAATGATAGTCTTTTTTATTTAAATAACAACAATTGGTTTAATACTAATTATTTTAATATTTTTTCTTTATTACATTATCTTCAGATGAATAAATTAGAAAATCATTTAAAGCCACTTGATTTTATTGAGAGAGAAGGAAATATTTATAATATGAAAATTGATTATTATCAAGTTGAAGATCGAATTAGATATCTCTTATCATTAGATATTAGTAAAGATTTATCAAATGAATCTGTTTATAAAAAAACAGACATTTTTACTTGGGCAATATTTTTGCCAAATGCAAAAAGAGAAATAAACATTAATAGAATTACAAATGAAATTACTAGTTGTAAATTTTCAATAGGATTAATTAATGTGACAGCAAAATTAAAATGAAAAAAATTACCAATTATATTAAAAACCACCCTAAGTTCACTACGGCCTGGATAATTGTTCTAGTTAGTACTTTTTTAATGCTTTATTTTAATATAGATGCAAAAATTATAGCTGTTATATCAATACTTATGGCTTGGTTTACTAATGCATTTATTGGAATTGGTACATTTATCTCACTAATACCTGTAATAGGACCAATTATTGTGAATATTTTTTCTATACCATTTTTTTGGTTAATGAACGGGGTCGGCTATTTCTCATCTGCATATGCTATCAAAAAAGGTAAACAAAGAGAATTGCTGAAACACAGACTAATCAATATTGTTCTTTTAATTGGTATAATTATAGGATATATATTAGGTCATTTATTTCCAGTATAAAAAAAGGGATCCAAATGGATCCCTTTTTAATAGAAATTTAATTTCTAAGAATTAAAAATTCCAAGTAAGCGTAGCACTTGAAGATAAAGCATCATCATTTCTACCAGTAACATATCTAACTGGATCATTAAATAAAGCTGTGTTATCTAGTACCATATCAAGTGTGAAACTTCCGTAATCGAAACCTAATCCAAAGTTCCAATTAAAATTAGATTCCATACCATTCTCACCAGGTGAAGAAGCACCAGTCCAAGAATAATCATCACCGGCTGATCCGGATAGTACATAAGCATGATTTAAACCAAATCTAACGTGAGCCCAATCTGTTACTTCAGCTTCAACACCTAAATTTACAGCTGGAAGTGTGATTATACTACTTGATACGTCTTCAGATCCATCCATACCATCATTCATTGTATTTGAATGATATCCAAATCCCATAGCGAATGTTGCACTTACTCCATCACCAACAGGTAGAGCTGTAAATAAATCAACAGAAAGTCCCATATCATTATCTATCATGTCGCCTGTTGCTTCATTTTCCATAGAAAAGCCAACTAACATATTATCAAATAACCAAACATCTTGTGCTCTTCTTAAATTAAATGCAAGGCCCATTGTAGATGGTTGATCAGCGTCGGTTCCATCATCTGATGATCCTGTTGAAAAGTTAACACCAACTTCACCAAAATCCATATTCATACCGAATCCTAAACCTAAACCAAATGTTGAAGTTGGATCATTTTCACCAATTTCCTCTGATGAGCTTCCCAATGAAAAAGTTGCACCATATGTTCCATTACCCCACATTAGGTTTAACCAATCATTTTTATCTGTGTCAGATGCACCATCGAAGCCAAAACCCCAAGTTGTTCCTTCACCCCATATGACCGTTGCAGCACCTGTAGCATTACCTGCGCCACTAGCTTGAATCATATCAAGGTTATTTACCATTGCTGGAAAAGCTGATACATTAGCATCATCCTCTGGCCAAAAACCAGGATTGCCGCCTAATGCATTTACTCTGTCCATATTACCAAATGCCATTACACAGAATGTCATTAGTAAAGTTATTGTTTTAACGAATTTCATATCGTTCTCCTTATTATGTTTTTTTGAATGTGTGTTATTAAGGCTTTTAAAAAAACACCTTAATTCTTTTACTACTTAATTATTTCTTATACCAAGTTGCAATTAAAGCTAATGCTACCAAACCAGATAATCCAGCATCGCCTATTTGGCCCATAAGATTACCAATTCCTTTAATTACACCAAATACATCACTGTATAGTATACCAACAATTACACCAAATACTATTAATGCTCTAAGTAACTCATTAAAAGTACCAATCCAATCTGTAAGTGTATCAATTGCTTTTTTCATATTCATTCCTTTATATTTTTGTTGTAGTCATTAACAGCGAATATCAAAAGAATATTCGCTGTTAAAATAGACTTTATTATTTGTCCATTATGGATACAAAAACTAGAAGTGCAATTAGTCCAGCTAATCCACCTCCTAGGAAGTTTCTCACTAAATCAATTATTCCACCAACTGGATCAAATCCTGTCATTGGATAAATAATATTAGCAAATACAAAGAATACAATTAAAGCCTTTAATACTGAAACTAAACCGCCAATAAATCCAGCGACTGTTTTTGTTGCGTTATCAAGTGCCATTATTTTTTTCTCCTGTTTTTTTTTAATTAATCTATAATATNTGTCAATTGTGACCTAGTTATATAGAATTCTTTTTAATATGCAAATTTCTATTAATGAGTTTCTGTGTCTATATTAAGCGTTGGAATAACGCTCAAGCATCTCTGCGCGTGCTTTTCGGTGAGCTGTTTATTAAATATTTTACGTTTTTTTAATTATAAACAAGTTATTTATTTAGTTTCCTAAAACATTTATTATCGTAACAACAGAGTTTCGTTGGTTTTTCATATTTAAAGCAAATAATTTATTTATTTTATCTATATAACACTATATGATGTATGATTTTAAAATTATAAATTAATTTAAACACCATATATTGTTATCAACTAATTTCTTCGTTGTCCAAAAAGTCTTACTAACATTATAAATAAATTTATAAAGTCTAAATATAATATCAATGCACCTAAAATAGCTTCCTTAGTATCTTCATCAGTTCCAGAATTACCTATTATATTCATTTTTAAAATTTTCTGNACATCGTATGCNGTTANCCCTGTNAANACAATAACNCCTATAATAGAAGTTAAAAAGTGTATCATAGGACTATTTAAAAACCAGTTAACTAATGAGGCAATTATTATACCAAATAAACCCATATACATAAAATTNCCCATACCAGTTAAATCTCTTTTAGTTGTATANCCATAAAAAGCCATAAAGCCAAAAATAGAAGCTGTGATTAAAAAGGTAGTGGTTAAAGATTCAGCTGTGTATACGTGAAATAATCCTGATAATGTAAAACCATTTAAAGCAGAATAGAATATAAAAGTTCCAGTTGCCATATTAACAGACATTGACATAACATATCTAGCTATTCTNTATACAAGAAAAAACTCTAAAAGTACCGCCATAAAAAACAAAATAGGGTTTATTCTTGCAATGGTCATCGANACATAATATGAAACTATAGCTGTTGATAAAAGTCCGGCNAACATCCAGCCAAAAACTTTTGTCATATATTCNTGGTTTTCTATTTCAATTGTTGATGCAGTTATATTTTTATTAATCATAATNNTGTAATTTAAATTAATTTAATAATATCAAATAATAAATTTGAAAAAATTTTATTAGATTTTGAAACAACACTTAAAACATCATTATGTGTTAACTGCTCATTAGATATACCTGAAGCATAGTTCGATAAACAAGATATACCAATAACATTCATACCNNATTCATGAGCTTTTACAAGTTCTGGTAAAGTAGACATACCTATTACATCACCACCCATTTTTTTTATAATTTTAATTTCAGATGGTGTTTCATAAGTTGGACCTGTAACCCATGAATATGCACCNTGATAAATTGAATAGTAATTTTTTAAATCTTCGTAAATTGATTTTACTTTAGCGTTAACTAATTTATCATTANCTACTATACAATTNTTTTTCATGAAAGTAAAATCAATACATTTNTTAATGAACATAAATTCACCTAGTTTCCANCCTTTATTCATGCAACCTGCAGCATTTGTTATTATAGATGTATTACAACCTAATTTTTTAAAAATATCAATAGGTAATTCAGTTTTATTTCTATCATAACCCTCATACAAATGAAACCTACCTTGAGCACATATTACATTCTGATTTTCAATTGTACCTAATACAAACTTACCATCGTGGCCTTTTACAGTAGAAAGTGGATAGCCCTTTATTTCATTATAAAAAATAACTTCTTTATTTTGTATGCTATCAACAAAATTTCCCAATCCTGATCCTAACACCAAACCAATATTAGGATTAATATTAATTTTACTTTTAATTTGCTCTATGTAATTATTTAACATTAATTATTAACCACCAATTGTCCACATCCTGCATTAATATCTTGTCCCTTACTCCACCTTACAAGCACTCTGTAACCGAATTTTTTTTGATTTTTTAATAAAATTTGAATGAAATTATCAATTTCTTGTTCTTTGGGTCTCTTGTAGATACCATCAGTTTCATTGTAAGGAATAATATTTAATTTAGAATTAATTCCCTTAATTAAGTTCATAAGATTAATTGCATCTTCTTGATGATCATTAATACCTTTTAATAAAACATATTCAAACATTATATTTTTTCTTTTACCAATTGAAAATTCATTCGAAACTCTTATTAAATCTTTTAATGGCCAGATCATATTAATCGGCATTATTTTTTCTCTTTGTTTATCGGTCGGAGCATTTAAAGAAACAGCAAGATTGTAATTTCTATTCTCATCTATGTATTTTTGAATTTTAGGAACAATGCCAGCCGTAGAAATCGTAATTCTTTTCGCAGATAGTCCAAAACCTAAATTATCATGGAAAATATCCGCTGATTTTAAAACATTATCATAATTCATAAATGGTTCACCCATTCCCATAAATACTACATTAGTTATTTTTTGATTAACATTTGATCTTACATAAATAAGTTGTTCGATGATTTCTCCAGCAGTCAAGTTTCTAATAAATCCCATTGATGCAGTTGCACAAAATTTACAATCAACATTACAACCAACCTGAGAAGAGATGCAAACAGTGTGAAATTTGCCATCAATCATGCTTACAGTTTCAATGAATTGGTTATCTTTCAACTTAAATAGATACTTAATGGTTTTATTATTATTTGAAGTTGATAATTTTTCTAACTTAATTGTTGAAAAAATACATTCATTTTCTAAAAGATTTTTAAATTTGTCGGATATATTTGTCATTTGCTTAGGATCTAAAACTCCCCGTTTGTAAACCCATTCAAAAAGTTGAGTTCCTCTAAACTTAGTTTCACCATTAATTTGAGTCCAATTTTGTAATTCCTCTAAGTTTTTACCAATTAGGATATTCTTTTTTTTATATTCCTGCATATCTAAAAGTAGTTAAATAACAATGTAATTATATAATAAAAATAATTAACAAATTATTTTTAATTGTATAAGCAAATACCATTAGAGTAGATTTTGTACTAATATAACGAGGTAAATATGGATAAAGCGCAAATAGTTGAAAATTTAAATTCACAAAAAATAAAACTTTACAAAGAGATAAGTAATACTATTATTGGTCAAGAAGAAGTCATTAATCAAATTTTTACAGGATTAATATGTAGGGGGCATATTTTACTTGAAGGTGTGCCAGGCTTAGCTAAAACATTACTAATAAAAACAATTTCTGATGTACTTCAATTATCATTCAATAGAATTCAGTTTACTCCAGATCTTATGCCTTCTGATATTACTGGTACAGATATTATTGATGAAGACAACACAGGTAAAAGAGGATTCAGATTTATTAAAGGACCTATATTTTCTAACATAATATTAGCTGACGAAATAAATAGAACTCCACCTAAGACTCAATCAGCTCTTTTAGAAGCCATGCAAGAGAATAAAGTCACTACAGGTGGTGTAACTCATTCTTTAGATAAGCCTTTTTTTGTATTAGCTACGCAAAATCCTATTGAACAGGAAGGCACCTATCCTCTTCCAGAAGCTCAACTTGATAGATTTATGTTTAAAATTAAAATAAAATATCCAACAAAAGATCAAGAAATAGAAATTGTCAAGTCAACCACTGGTTCTTCTAAAGAAAGTTTAAATCAAATTGTTTCAAAAGATGAGTTAATTAAATTCCAAAATATTGTTAGAGATATACCAGTATCTGATAATGTTGTACAATACGCTGTAAACTTTGTTACTTCAACAAGACCTAAAAATGAAGATTCACCACAATTTATTAAAGATTGGCTTGATTGGGGTGCAGGTCCAAGAGCCAGCTCATTTTTAATTTTAGGTTCAAAAGCAATAGCTGCCTTAGACGGTAGAACAACACCTGATATAAATGATGTACAAGAAATAGTAAAGCCTGTATTAAGGCATCGTATAATAGCTAATTTTAATGCTGAGGCAGAAAATATAACATCAGACGACATTATTGATAAATTAATAGATACAGTACCTAAATAGAAGTGAATCAAATTCAATTAACTCCAGAAATTATTTCAAAACTAGATAATCTATCTTTAAAAGCTCGTATGGTAGTTGAAGGTTTTATAGTTGGTTTACATAAGAGCCCCTATCACGGGTTTTCAGTAGAATTCTCAGAACACAGAGCTTATGGTAATGGTGATGAGATTAAACATATTGATTGGAAATTATTTGGAAAAACAGATCGATTTTATATTAAACAATTTGAAGAAGAAACAAATCTAAGAGCAAACATATTACTTGATCAAAGTAATTCAATGATTTTTTCTTCTCAAAAAATATCAAAATTAGAATATGCAAAAATGCTGAGTGCTTCTTTAACATATTTAATGATAAAACAACAAGATGCTGTAGGATTAACACTATTTGATGATCAAATTCGAGGTTACGTTCCTCCTCGTTCTAAAAATAATCATTTAAAAGTTCTGTTATCTAAATTAGATAAAATTAAATGTGGGAACGATACTCAAATATCAAATGTTTTGCACAAGACAGCTGAAATGATAAAACAAAAAGGGCTAATTATATTAATTTCAGATTTGATTGATAATCCAGAAAATATTGTTTCCGGTTTAAAGCATTTTAGATATAAGGGAAATGAGGTTATTGTTTTTCATATTATAGATTATCAGGAATTAAATCTTGATTATAATGAAAATATACGTTTTCAAGATCTAGAAACTAAAGAAGAAATAATTACACAACCTTGGCACATTAATAAAGATTATAAAAAAAGTACTTCTTCTTTTTGTAAAAATTATAAAGAAAAGTTTTTAATTAATCAAATTGATTATGTGCCATTATTAACAAACCAACCTCTTGATTTAGCCTTGTCTGAATTTTTAATAAAAAGAAAAAGAATTTTGTGATTTGCATCTCATTTTAATATTAGTTAATATAATATATTCAAATTAAATAATTTGAAAATTATTATAGATGGAGATGCGGTTATATGTCATCTTAATTAGATGAAAACAAAAAAGGCTTATTAAACTAGGCCTTTTTTATTTTATCATATCTCTCAAAGAGGGTATAAATAACTCATCTAATTGTTTGAGCATCTTTTTTATTTCTTTCACTGCGTCATAGCTAGTTTCATCATCAGGATTTAAATCAGTAACAGTTAAAAAATAATCTTTTGAGTCAACAAAAAAATTTCTTGAATTTTTAAATTCTTCTAAAATTAATTTTAATTGATTTTTATCCTGATTTTGCTCATTTGAAATCTTAAGATACCTATCTCTCGCCTTATCAAATTTATCTATTCCCATTTTTTGGTAGAGAACTGCAACATTGTAGTATATATCAGGATCATTAGGAAAATCTCTTAAGGCTTGAAGCGAATATTCAATCGCAGATTCATATTTTTCTAAATCAATTTGTATAAAAACTAACTGCCTTAGTATGTTACCTGGATTTTTGGAAATTTCTAAAGCTTTAATTAAGGAAATCTCTCCGTTAATTAAATCTTTTTTCTTTATATAATAATTAGCCTGCATTTCTACTAAATTTTCATTTTCACTATCATAACTCAATCCTCTTTCAATTATCTCTCCAGCCAAATCTATTTTATCGTTTGATAAATATAATGCTGCTAAAGTTCCATATGTTGATGGATTCGTTGGTAAAAATAATATCGCAATTTCAAACATTTCAATAGCTTCATTTATATTATTCTTTTGATAATTATCTATACCCTCATTATAAATGATTGACCATTCTTGTTCCTTATATGCTTTTACTCCATCTTGTACAGTCATAACAGCTTTTTCATCCCATATAAATGGTGTTTCTAGTTTTTGATTGGGATTTCTTTTTGCTGCTAAATCTAACATTTTTGACATCTCTTGAAATCTCTTTTGAGGTTTTAAAATTTCAGTTGCATAAACATAGCATATCATTGCATCAGTAGAATCTACTTTTAATGCTTTTTGAAGCCACTCTTCAGCTCTTTTAAAGTCCTTTTCACTTCTTAAAGCGGTCTTGGCAGTTGTAAACTCCATACTTTCTGAAGCACAATTCATAATAAATATTAAAAAAAATATTAAAATAAATTTAAAAGTGATTTTCACGAATTAACCTCCATTTTGATTTTAATTTTATTGACGATTTCTTTAATAACATCTCTTTTTGCTTTCATTAAACCATTTATTCCTATATCTGAAACAGTAAAACTTGCTAGTGATGTGGCCTCGATAACAGCATCAACAATATTACATATTCCATTTTTTGCTATATAACCTACCAACGCTCCCGCAAAACTATCTCCAGCACCAGTTGGGTCTTGAGCTATAATTGCGCTATTTGGTGGTATTTGTTTTTGAATTTCATTGCTAAAAATAGTTGATCCTAGATGACCNTGTTTGATAATTACAAATTCTGGACCATGATTTAATAATTTTNTAGCTGCATCATNAAGATTATCTTTTTTAGTTAATTGTAAAGCTTCTTCATCGTTAAGTAAAAAAATATCAGTCTTTTTTATGACTTTCCAAACATTATCATTACTAATATCAATCCATAGATTCATTGTGTCAGAAATTATTTTTTTGGCATTTGTTAATTGATTNATTAATGATAACTGTAGTTCAGGCTGAATATTACCTAAATATAAATATCCACAAAATTGTTTAGCATTAATAATTTTTGGGTCAAANCTTTGAAAAACNCCCAAATTTGTAAATTTTGTTTCTCTACTAGATAAATCATCAGAATACTTCCCGCCCCAATGAAATGTATATCCCTCACCAATTTCAAAGTTATCAAGATTTATATTTTTACTCTTAAATATATCAATCATTTTTTTAGGAAAGTCTTCACCNACAATAGCAGATAAATAAACATCAGCATATAATGAAGCTGCTAGAGAAAAGTATGTTGCTGAACCTCCAACAACTTTATCNTAATGCTTCCCTCTTATTTCTAAACTATCAAATGCTACAGAACCTATATTTAGAATTGAATTTTCATTATTAAACATATATGTAATATAACTTTATTGATATCAATATTTCCAAGTTGGATTCTATATAATATTACTACTAAACTTAATTTATGGCATATTTAGAATTCTGTTCAAATTGCGGTAATAAAAATGAGCGAGGGTGGATCGAAGGCAATATTCGTTTTCATTGCAATGATTGCAATACAGTTCATTACGAGAATCCAAAGCCTACAGCTACTTTAATTTGTCCTTTCAAAAATTCCATATTATTAGTAAAACGTGCTTTTGACCCTGGGAAAGGACTATGGGGATTGCCTGGTGGTTTTATCGAATTAAATGAAAGTCCACAAGATGCTGCTAGAAGAGAATTGTTTGAAGAAACGGGTTTAAACGGAGAATTTAAAAGATTTATTCATTTTACACATCACTTCGGTACAATTTTTGGAGACATNTTATTATTAGGATTAGAAATGAATGTNAAAAATGAGCCNCTAGTACCAGGAGATGATGCTTCAGATGCAAAATTTTTTAAATTAAATGACTTACCATATATAGCTTTTGAATCTCATATTAAAATCATCAATAAATATAAAGAATTAACAACATGAATCAAAAAATTCTAATACTTCATGGNCCAAATNTAAATTTAATAGGTATTAAGTCTAAACAAGAGGGAACTACATTAACATTAAGTAAAATAAACACCAATCTAAGAAAAATAGCATCAAAACAAGGTGTAAAACTCAAAATTATTCAAACTCATAGTCAGAATAAAGCTAACAAATTCATTCATTCAAATAGAAACAAAGCCTTAGGGATTTTAATTNTTCCCCAATCGTGGAANAATTATGGTTTTANTTTAAAGGAAAGTTTNGANTTGTTAGAAATGGTTTATATATCAATTCAATTTGATAATACAAAATCTATTTTTAATAATATAGTTTATAATAGAGATCCATTAAAAGCCTACTCAGCTGGACTTGAAAAACTAATAAAAAGAATTACATTATAATCGAAAATCCATAAACTATTCCTAATGGACCAAGGTTTTGAANACTAAGGTTGTAATTAATTTGCTTAACTTTAACATTAAAACCAAAACCTACTTTATTAAAAAGATCTTTGTAATATTGTCCAATATCTAAATCATTTTTGTCACTTGTGAAACTAAAATATATATTAGATTTATTATCTAAAAATAACTCTACGCCAAAACATATTTTATTTTTTGCATCATTTTTTAAACTTACATAATCTAAATATAAATTTACTGGCAAATATAGTGGTTTATAATATAATCCNTTTCTAATTGAGGTTGGTAATAATTCATTTTTACCTGCATAAGAATTAATCTGAAAACCAAAATTATTAATCATTGATCCAAATCCTAACCTGTTGTTAATAAAATGGAATTTAAAACCAATATTGGCGTATAATCCAGTGGCTGAATAATTTAAAATACGACTGCTTATGTATCCTAAACTATAACCTATTGAGACTGCTTTCTTTAATTCAAATTTATGGCCTAATTCAAATGATAAATCATTTGCAGAAAATTTTAAATTATTTGNATCNTCNTTTAGATNNCCGTAATTGATATTTCTTATTTGTATGAAAATANNATTTGTTANAAATGGTTTAACAAAAGAAATNCCTGACATTTTTATATTTGNCGGTAATAGTGAGTGATTAAAAGAATATTGATTCTTGTTAATTNGAATAGATGCTGGGTTAATACTTAAATACTCTGATGAACATGCTACACCAACGTTATTTAATCCTATGGATCTCGAATTATATGGTAAATTTAAAAAATTAAAAGTAGTTTGATTAAAACATAAATTTAATAATATTATTATAGT
>PAFF01000064.1 GCA_002704045.1 Fidelibacterota bacterium | reverse complement strand
TTAAAACTAACCAATCTAAAGTCCTATTAAAACCAAGATTAATCGATTTAATAAGTCCTATATTTTTTGGCTCTGAAAACAAAGGACTAATACCAATTATTCTTTTATCTTGATACTCACCTTCGACTAATGTTTTTTCTAACTTTATTGATATTGAATCAGAAAATACTTTACCATTTCTATCCCACTCTAAAAATAATTTCATATCTGATGAATTTTTAATCTTATCTGTCATTTCTTGCCAATCTGCTACAGATTGGTTGTTTACTGATAAAATTAAATCATTATTTTTTAATCCTATCTGTTCTGCTGGATANCCCTCAATAAGATTACCAATTCTAGCTGATTCATCTGGCTCAGCAACACCTTGAAAGAAGAAAATTATTGTAAANAAGAAAAACGATAATAACAAGTTCATTATAACACCTGCTGAAGAGAACCAAATTTGCTGTAATGGAGTTTTTGATAGATATTCATGGTCTGCTCCTGTCGTTTCAGTATCCATACTTTCATCAATNATTCCAGATACNTTTACATATCCTCCTAATGGAAATGCGCCTATACCGTATTCTGTTTCTCCTATTTGTTTTTTAATACCAAGACCGAAGAAATTAAATCCTAAATAAAATTTCTCTACTCTTATTCCTACTGATCTAGCAGCAATGTAGTGTCCAAATTCATGAACAAATACTATAGTNCAAAAGACAAAAATTATTGATAAAAAATATATCATTTACTTCCCTTTTCTAAAATTAGTTTTAAGATATCCTCAATTTCAGTTTGAATATCATTTATATCATTTATATCTGGACTATTAATATATGAATGATGTTCTATTGCAGTTTCAATAAATTTTGGTATTTGGTTAAAAGAAATATCTCTATTTAAAAAAGATTCGACCACAATATCATTAGCAACATTTAAGGCTACAGGATGAGAACCACCTTTTTTGATCGCATCATAAGCCAATTTAATGCAAGGAAATTTTTTTAAATCGGGTGATTCAAATGTTAATAGTTTTATTTTTGNTAAATCTAGAGACTCCCATTTAACATTATCATGTTGAGGGTAGGATAAAGCATATTGTATAGGTATTTTCATATCTGGCAAACCTAACTGNGCTTTGATTGATCCATCTACAAACTCAACTAAAGAGTGAACTATTGACTGNGGATGAACTATAATTTCTATTTTTTCAATTGGAACTTTAAAAAGCCAGTATGCTTCNATAACTTCCAACCCTTTATTCATCATAGTTGCAGAATCAATAGTAATTTTTTTTCCCATATCCCAATTTGGATGTTTAAGTGCATCCTCTAATTGAATGTTATCAAAATCTTTAATTGGTTTCGTTCTAAATGGTCCTCCAGATCCAGTTAAAATAATTTTATTTATTTGATCCATTGATTCACCTCTTAAACACTGCCAAATTGCTGAATGCTCGCTATCCATAGGAAAAATTTCAACATTATTTTTATCNCATAAATCATTTATGTAAGACCCAGCCATTACCATACTCTCTTTATTTGACAAAGCAANATTAACACCAGAATTAATAGCATTAACAGTTGGTTGCATACCTGAAGAACCTACAAGCGCATTTACCATTAAGTCTATTTGATTATTTGAGGCAAGACTTAACAATCCCTTTCTGCCAAAAAGTATTTCTGTTTCNGGTAATTTTCTTTTACAAAAATCAAGATGNCTTTCATCTAAAATACAAATGGTTTTAACATTATATTTTTTTGCTTGCTTACATAATAATTTTGCATTTGTTTTTGCACTCAAATAATCAATTTGGTACTTTCCAGAATTTTTATCTATTACTTCTAAGGTTTGAGTACCAATCGATCCAGTTGATCCTAAAATTCCAATTTTTTTCATATTCCCATTTCAATTTTAAAATTTGGTTGAAAATTTATTTTACCTANGTCTNTATACAATTTGANTCCAAAAAAAGTTCTAATTCTTTTATTATAATGNTTANAGTAAGAAAAANTAAAANCATGTTTTTCTCCACTTTTTTCAAAATAAATCCATCCAAGGTTAAATTTGTTATCATTTATATTTAAGTTATACATAACTTTAAAATCAAACCACCGATAAGAATTATTATAATAAAATCTCTGTCTATGTNTTGTAAAAGATAAATTAGCTTTGGAAAANTTTTTTTTNAATATCTCCGGAACATAAANAAAAGAAGTATTATAATATAAATCTATATTCTTAGATTCCATATTGGGAGATATCGTAGTGTTGAAACCAAAATTTTCTGATAACCATATATTTGAAGAAAAATATTTACTTAAATTATTTTTGTTTTTTTGAAAACTCACAAAAAAAGAAATTTTGTCTTCACTGAAGCTATTTATTATTAAACTTTTTTCAATTCTTTTAACATCAGAATTTTGTGAGATAACTAGATTAATCAATAATAAAAGATTTATTAAAATTTTCAATTACGATATGATACCTCTATTACTCGATTTAATAAATGATACTATAGATTGTGCTAATTTTTTATTAGAAAAATTATACTCAATTTTTTTAATGGCCTCAGATCTATTCAAACCAGATTTATAGATATATTTATAAGCTTGTTTTATAATTTTTCTATCTTCAATCTTGAAATTATTTCTTCTTAAACCTATAGAATTTATACCTGAAAACTTTAACGGTTCACCTGCTGCTATTATATAAGGGGGAATATCCTGTACAATTCTTAAACCACCTCCAATAATTGAAAATGCTCCAATTTTACTAAATTGATGAATAGGTGTCGATCCTCCAATAATAGCATTTTGGTTTATTTCAACATGACCACCAATTTGAACACTATTTGCAATTATGACATTATCATCTATTTTTGTATCGTGACCAACATGTACATATGCCATAATTAAAATATTATTACCAATGGTCGTTTCTTGTCTGTCTTTTGTACCTCTATTTATAGTAACATATTCTCTTATAGTTGTATTATTACCTATTATTAGTATAGAATGTTCATTTTCAAATTTTAAGTCTTGTGGTATTTCTCCTAGTACTGCACCCTGGAAAATATTGCAATCTTTTCCAATTTGAGTATTTTCCTTAATCACTACATGCTCTTTTATATGAGTATTATCTCCAATAGTGACATTATTTTCAATAATTGAATATGCACCAATTGAAATATTTTCACCTAATTGAACATTATTACTCACTATAGCTGTTTTATGAATTTGGGTTGAAATATTTACTTCCTCCTATTAACAACAGTTGCCATAATTTCGGTAGTAGTTACTAATTCATTTCCAACATAAGCTGAACCATCAATTTTACAGGTTCCTAATTTAAATTTTAGTAATTTAACTACTAATTTTAATTGGTCTCCAGGAATTACAGCTTTTTTGAATCTAGCATTTTTTACAGCTGTGAAATAAACTAATTTGTCTTGTGGTTTTTCAATTGAATTTAAAAGTAAAAATCCTCCTGCTTGAGCAATAGACTCTAAAATTAGAACCCCTGGCATTATTGGTTCACCTGGGAAATGACCGTTATAAAAAGGTTCTGAAATAGTAATATTTTTTACCGCACGAACAATTTTACCAGGTTCTAAATCAGTTATTTTATCAATAAGTAAAAAAGGATATCTATGAGGCATTATCTTTAAAATATCATGTATATCAAAACTCAGTGTATTAGATTTGATTTCATTATCAAAAGTCTTTTTTATCTTTTTTGCAAATTCAATATTTGCTTCATGTCCGCTTTTAGTTGCTATGACATGTCCTTTCACTTGCTTACCCAACAATGCTAAATCGCCTATTAAATCTAAAATCTTATGTCTTACAGGTTCATTTTTGAAACGCAGTTTTGTATTATTTAAAATTCCATTTTTACCAATAGCAATATCTGAATTTATTTTAAAAATTTCACATATTTTTGATAATTCATTATTTTTAATTTCTTTATCAATAAAAACTAAAGCGTTATCCGTTGAACCTCCTTTGATCAATCCCAACTCTTTTAGAGGCATAATTTCTGAAAATAAACAAAATGTTCGTGCTGGTGCTATATCTTTTATAAAATTATCTTCAGAAAAATCAAATGTATAACTCTGGGCTCCTATTGTGTTAACATTATAATCAGAAATAAATGTTATGCGAAAACTTGGCGAAGGTAAAATATGAAGCTCGATTCCTCTTTGCTCATTTTTATAACTAACTACTTTATCTATTATAATTTCTTTTTTGAAACTCTTTTGTTTTTTTAAACCAACCTTTTTTAATAGTTTGACAAAGAGTTCTGCGCTTCCATCCATAATTGGCGGTTCTTTTGAAGTAAGTTCAATTATAATATTATCAATACCTAAACCCACTACAGCAGATAAAACATGTTCAACGGTATGAATTCTATTATTATCTTTTGCAATGACTGTAGCTCTTGCAATGTCAATTACGTTATCAATATTCGCAGGAATTAAAGGACTATTTTTAATATCAACTCGTTTAAAATTTATGCCAGAATTATCAGGGGCTGGTTTAAATGTAATCATTGATTTTAAACCTGTGTGAAGACCAACTCCCTCAGTTCCAATTTTTTCATTAATTGTATTTTGATAAAGTTTTTGTTCTAATTTATTTTTCATCTAATAAAAGTTCAATATTACGAATTTTTTTATAAATTTCAGGTAATTTACTAATCAAAACATCTTGACGAATTCGGTCATTATGTTTTCTTGCAGGGATACCAGATACAAAAGAACCACTTTTAACTGATTTGAAAATAGCTGATTTTGATGCAATTACAACATTGTCACCAACTTCAATACGGTCAATAATGCCTACCTGTCCAGCAATCGTTACATTATTACCTATTTTAGTACTTCCTGCAATAGCAACTGCTCCAGCAATCAAGCAATTTTGTCCTATAATTACATTATGAGCAATCTGGATTAAATTGTCCATTTTTGTTCCAGAACCAATAACTGTTGAGTCAAATGTTGCTCTATCTATACAACAGTTAGATCCTATCCATACATCATCCTCAATAACAACATTCCCAATTTGTGGAATTTTAATCTGATTATTTTTTAATGTTGCCCAACCGAAACCATCAGCACCAATTACTGAACCAGCATCAATATGTACATTATTTCCAATTATAGAATCTGAATATACAGTTACATTAGGAGCTATAAATGTATTACTACCAATTTTAGAAAATTCCGAAATAACACTTCCTGATTTGATTATGGTATTTTGTTTTATTTCAACATTTTTTTCAATTACTACATTGGGTCCAATATGAACATTTGTTTCAATTTTAGCTGTTTTATCTATGTAAGCTGATTCACTTACAGTAAAAGAATAATTATTTTTTCTTTTCAAATTCTCAAGAACTTTTGCAAAGGCTATTTTTGGATTATCTACTTTTATTAAATTCTTATTTGAATAATTAGAATCATAATCTTTTGAAATGATTACAACAGAAGCCAGGGTATTTTTTAAGTATTTAACATATTTTGGATTATCTAAATAAGTAATACAATCTTTCTTACCTTTATCAATACTGCAAGCACCTTTTACAACAAAATCGGGATCTCCTACAATTATTCCATCTACTAAGATAGCTATATCTTTGAGTGCAAACATTACCTATTCTGAATTACCACTGCCTTTTAATTCTTTTAAAACTTGATCAGTTAAATCATGTGCTTCCAAAGCATAAACAATTGCACCAGAAACAGCATCAAAAACATAATCATATCCTCTTTGTGCAGCGACAACTTTAATTGCAGCATCCACTTCTTCTAGAATTGGTGCTAAGAGCTGACTTTGTTTTCTGTAAATTTCACCTTCTGGTCCAAATTTTTTCATTTGAAATTCTTGTATATTTCTTTCAATATTAATCAGTTCATTTTCTTTTTCTTTACGTCTATTTTCACTCATTAATAAACGTTGTTTTTCAAAAACCTGTTTTAAACTATCCAGTTGAGATATCATTCCGTTATATTCAGCTTCTAACTTACGTTGTTCTTTTTCCAGTTCAACTTGAATATCCCTTACATTCTCAAATTCTGACATTATTCTGTTTGAATCAATGTATCCTAATTTCATTTCGGCAAATAAGAACACCGGAAATATCAACAAGATTATTTTAATTTTTTTCATTTTCACCTCTTTATTATAATTTCATTTAAAATGGCATCCCAAATAGAATATGATAATTCCATCCTTGGGGTAATTTGTTTTCATCATATGTTGTATCATCAAAACCATATCCCATATCAAAACCTAAAAGACCAATCATTGGCATATATGTTCTAACTCCTATCCCAGCTGATCTTTTCAAATCAAAGGGGTCAATTACATCAAAATTTGACCAAACGTTTCCTAATTCACCGAATATTAAAGCATAAACAGTAGGAGCTTCAGAAAATTGGTACCTTATTTCCGTACTATATTTGACTATAATATTACCACCTCTAGGCCTAACTGAACCATATGAAAAAGGGCCAACTGTATTATCTTGATACCCTCTTAACATTTCACCATATGGTATACCACTACCTCCTAAAAAAAATTTTGTACTTGGAGGTATTATAGATCGGTCGTTTTTAGATACATGAATTTTTTTAATAACACCTGTTTTAACTTTTTGGTACATAACTAATTTATCAATAATTGGATTAAACCAATTAAATTCAAATTCATGCTTATGATAATCCTCGTCTCCTCCTAAAATTGATCCTGCTAGAGTAGATTTCCAAGCAAATTTAGAACCTATCATTGGATATTCAGGATGGTTTCTACTATCTCTTGTTATAATTTGGGTAAATGATCTACCTGATGTTTCAAAGTAGTTAGAAGTATTAGTACTTACAATTGAATTAGAAACATTTGCACCAAAATAGTTCGTAAGATCTGATATAGTATCTGCAAAGTATCTGCTTGTTGAAGTACTGTAGACCCAAGTTCCTTGGAAAAATCTGTCTGGCCATTTAAATTGTCTCCCCCATCTTACAGAACTACTTAGACTGTAAATATCAAAAGGTAAATAACTTTGACCTCTTCCTCTTTCTGAATAACTGAAAGATAATCCAACCAAGTTTCTAGTATCAAAGACACCCGGATCAATAAAACTAAAAGACATGTTTTGATAATTTGAGTTATTATTTTGATTAGAGGTTGTATATGTTGGCTGATTAAATGATGAACTAGCATTCATTCCTCTTTGATAACTGATAGACAAATTTTGGCCTCTTCCTCTAAAATTTGGGAATTCAAATGCACCTCCTCCAGTAAATCCATAATATCCATTATAACCCATAGAAAGTTGAGCTTGGCCAGTTTGTTTTTCCTCTAAATCAATGACTACATCAATATTTTTTTCATCTACAGGTTGGACATTAGGATAAACATTTTGAAAATAATTAAGCATCATTATATCTCTTAAGGCATCAATTAGCTTGTTTTGTTTAAAAATTTCTCCAGGATAAAAATGTAATCTTCTTCTTATTACATTTTCATGCGTTTTACTATTACCTCCAATTAATATTTTTCTAATACTGACAATATCATTTTCAACAATGACAAAATTTATATCCAGCGAATCATTTGAATGTGGAATTAATTCTGGTGTGATTTGGGAATAAAAATAACCTACATCTTTATAAATTGAATTTACATTTTCTGATAATACTAGGTTAAATTTTTCTTTATCAAATATATCTCCCTTATTAAAATCTAAAGCAATATCTAAATCATCATCACTAAAAACTTCGTTACCTTCCCAGCTGATATTTCTAACAAAATATTTTGGTCCCTCATGAAGATAAATATATATATCTATACCATTTTCATTAACTTTAATTTCTGTATTTATTATTTCAAAATCATAAAATCCATTTTTATTATAAAATAATTTTAATATTTTTTGGTCTTCTATTAACTTATCATAGTTATATTTTCCACGCCATGGTAAATACCATTTTTTCAATTTTGTTTCTTTGAAATTTTTAAATAATTTTTTATTGCTAAATACATTATTGCCTTCAAAATATATATTTTTTATTTTCTTCTTCTTCCCTTCATTTATTTGAAAAGTAAGGATTTCAGAAAATTCAACTTTTCCATCTGATCGCTGCGCTTCAATGTTTACACCGTGGTAATTTTTTTCTTTATATTCTTTTTCAATTATTTTTATAGAATTAAATATGATTTCCTCAGATAACAATTGGCCTGAATTTAAATTGATTTTTTCAGTTAAAGTATTTTCTTTTATTTTTTTATTACCCTTAAAAATGATGGAATCTAAAATTTTTAGTTCTTTAACATCAATCAACAATTTAACTCCGGATATAGTTTCTTCTTCTACGAAAATTTGTACATCACTAAATCTTCCCAATTTCCAAAGATAATTAATTGATTTTTGAATATCATCAATAGTGATTTCTTTTTCCGGCCATAATCTTGCATTTCTAAGAATATCTTCATCTGCAATTCTTACATTGCCGTTAACTCTAACATCTATGATTTTTATTTTATCTAAAGATTGAGTTTGAATGAAAGATATGATTTGAATAAATATTAAAAAAATTAATTTCATATTATGTTATTTGCTCACTGATTTTACCAAATCTTCTTTCTCTATTATTAAATTCAATTATCGAATCTATAAAATCGCTTACCCTGAATTCTGGCCAACATTTTTTTGTCACATATAATTCAGAATATGCAATTTGCCACAGCATAAAATTACTAATTCTAAATTCACCTCCTGTACGAATTAATAAATCAGGTTCAAATTTATCATTTAGTATTTTTTTATTAATGTAGTCTGCCGTTATAGTTTCAATATCAATTTTATCTTTTTTATATTCATCAGCAATATCTTTACAAACAGATGCTATTTCTTGTCGACCACCATAATTTACTGCTAAATTTAAATTTAAACCTTTATTATGGGATGTGATATTTATAGCATTTTTTAATGAATTTGAAACCTCATCGGGTAAAGCATCTACATCTCCAATTATCGTAAAACGAACGTTGTTCTGATTCAAATTATCTACTTCTTTTTTAATTGTTGTAGATAATAATTTCATTAAAGCCGATATTTCTTTTTTCGGTCTTTTCCAATTCTCAGAGGAAAAAGTGTAAAGTGTTAATTTTTTAATACCAATCTGACCGCAAATTTCTGTTATTTTTTTAACTATTTTAACACCTTTTCTGTGGCCATCAATTCTTAATAATTGATTCTTTTTTGCCCATCTACCGTTTCCATCCATTATTATAGCAATATGGCTTGGAAGCAGAATATTATTTTTTTCTATATAATTTTTGTAATTCAATTTTGATACATTTCTAAATTGTGATGTTCAAAGTTTTCTAGAGCATCAACACCATCAATCTGATAATATTCCGCTGAACATGAATAACATACTCCCATAAAATCAGTAAACTTAAACAAAATAAAATCTAACAACGAAAAAACTCCTAAAAAAATGTAGCTTAATGGACCATACTTACTATGAAACCCAACTGCTAAGCAACCACCTAAAATTATTATAAATAAACCAATTAATTGATTGAAATTTTTTCTTTTATAAAAATGAGTCTTTTTACAAAAAATACATTCATTGTTATAGTTCCAATTTAAATCAATTGTTCCATATTTTTTTTCACAATTATTACAGACTATTTCACATTTATTTTTAATATGAAATTGATTGAAATTCTGACATTTATCACATTCAAAATTAATTTTCATATCTAAAGAAAAATATTATTTTGTATCATAAAATATTTAAATACCATTTCGCCAATAAGAATCATTACTAAATTTACGTAGAGAAGACCAGTAGCGGATTGAATAGATTGAAGATTAATAGTTTGAATTGTTAATATGTTAATGATGACTGCACCAACTATGCCAAATAATATTCCCACCCATAACATTATACCTTCAAAACTTTGCAAATAATTAAAAAAACTTATCTGCCCGTGTAAACTAGAATCTACCTTTGAAAAAATAATAATGACAATATTAAAAAATAGTCTAGAAAATAATAAATAGTTTAAAAACATAACCGAGTTTTTAATTAAACGGATAGGTAAATTAGGAATATTTAAATACCAATGACCTAAAATCATAGAAAACATAACACTACTTAATGTTAAAATTCCCACAATGGACGTTATGATATAAATTAATTCAAAAAGAGATGAGAAATTTAAATTATAAAAACTATATATTAATAAGCATAGACCTGATAATGATATTAAGACTATTAACTTAATGGGATAGTTTTTTTCCCAGTAGTACCAGGTGATAATTGAAAAAAGTAAAATTAATAAAAAATAACCCCCATTTAATCCATAAAACAAATCAAATTCTTTCGTTTTAAAGAAGTTAGCAAAAACATCAATTAGTAATCCAAATGAACCTACAATGATTGATAAACCTAAATTAAAATGAAAGAAATTAACTTTTATATTTCTTTGAGGAGTTATTAATAAAAATAAAGGATAACTGAAACAGAAACCTAAAAACAAAATAATTGAAAGTTTAATTATCAAAGGTTTATAGTTTATCTAAAAACGTGTTGATTTGATTAAATTGATGCGATATTTTTGATTCTTCGTTTGATAATACAAATGGTGTACCTTTATCAGCCGATTCTGATAAAACAGGGTAAATAGGTATTTCTGCTAATATCGGTACATTTAATTCCTTGCTTAAAATTTTAGCTCCATTCCCTTTAAAGATTTTATATGATTTTTGAGTATCCGGACAGATGAACTCTGTCATATTTTCAACAATACCTAAAACTGGAGTATTTACTTTTTTAAACATTTCTGCACCTTTTTGAACATCAATAATTGCAAGGTCTTGCGGAGTTGTTACTATTATAGCACCTGTTAAGGCAATTTTTTGAACTAACGTAAGCTGGATATCACCTGTCCCAGGTGGAAGGTCTAGTATTAAATAATCTAAATCGCCCCATAAAACATCATCAAAAAATTGACTAGTCATACGCGCAACCATTGGTCCTCTCCAAATAGCTGGAGAATTATTCCCACTCAAAAAACCAAATGACATTAATTTCATATTGTATTTTTCTATTGGATAGATTTTACCATCTTCATTTACTTTGGGCTGAAAATCTACTCCCGTAATCATTGGTAAGCTAGGACCATAAATATCTAAATCTAATATACCAACTTTATGATTTTTTGATAAAGAAGCTGCAAGGTTGATCGAAACAGTTGATTTGCCAACACCTCCTTTTGCACTGGCAACAGCAATGATTTTTTTGATTTTTTTAATATTACCGGTTTCTTTGCTATCATCTTTTATGTTTGAATTTAAGATTTGAATTTTAACTTCATCTATATCTTTATTATTTTCTAAAGTATTTTTTATAGAATTGTGTAATTCTTTTATTTGACTTTTATTATCTGTTTTTACGTCAACCGTAACTAATACTTTGCCCTCATTAAAATTAATTTCCTTAATTATACCAAACGATACAATATCTCTACTGAAACCTGGATAATTTATTGTTTTTAATATTTCTAATATTTTTTGATTTTCCATTGAATTATTTCTCAAATTTATAATCATAAAATTAATCTATTCATAAACCGATACACAAAATAAAAATTAATAAAATTATTTAATTTATAGTAAGTGTGCTAATATTTTTTTTACATTACATTTGTAGTTTAGTTTTGTGAAAAAGAGCTTTCAAATAAATTTTAATTTACATTTAA
>PAFF01000063.1 GCA_002704045.1 Fidelibacterota bacterium | reverse complement strand
AATTTCGCCTGTGTTTCTAATGGTGTTTCTCCAATTTCATCGAGAAAAATTGTACCTTTATGAGCTGCTTCAAAATATCCTTTTCTATCTGCACCGGCTCCAGTAAAACTACCTTTCTTGTGACCAAAAAGCTCACTTTCAATTATACCCTCAGGAATAGCACCACAATTAACTGTAATTAAATTTTCAAATTTTCTTCTGCTATTTTTATGCACTGCCTTAGCAACCATTTCCTTACCACTTCCGGACTCTCCATTTATTAAAACAGAGATATCTGTATTTGAAACCTGTCCTATTAAATTCAACATATCTTGCATAGGCTCTGATTCACCAATCATTCCAACAGATTTTTTTATTTTATCTAAATCAATCATTCTTATCCTCCAAGATATTTTTTGATTTATAAGTCAACCCTTTTTTACCTATATCTTTTCTAAAATACATACCCTCGAATTGAATTTTTTTTACATTTTCGTATGCATCAGCTATTGCATCATCTAAATCATTTCCAAAACCAACCACATTCAAAACTCTTCCGCCATTAACAATCATTCTATTTTTATTTTTTATTGTTCCAGCATGAAAAACTAAAAAATCGTCATCTATTAAAATTTTTTGACCTTTTTTATATTCATTTGGATATCCATTTGAAGCCAAAACAATAGTGACAGATGTTTTGTCTGAATTTTTAATTTTACAGTCATCTAATTCCTGTCTAGTTGCTTTATATATCAAATCATATAAAGACGATTGCAGTAATGGCAGTACAACTTGAGTTTCAGGGTCGCCCATTCTTACATTAAATTCAATAACAAAAGGTTTTCCATCAACTAACATAAGCCCAGCATATAAAAAACCTTTAAAAGGAAATCCTAAGGCATTCATATAGTTTAATACAGGTTTATAAATTTCTTCCTCAACCTCAGTTATTAAACTTACAGTAGATAAAGGTGTTGGAGAATAAGCACCCATTCCTCCTGTATTAGGACCAAGATCATTGTCAAAAATCCTCTTATGGTCTTGTGCAGTATTTAAAACTTTAAAATTTTTTCCATCACAAATAGCAAAAATAGACAACTCCTCACCTTTCAAACATTCTTCAATAAGAATTTTATTTGATGATTTACCAAAGTTATTTTCATCAAAAATACTAACTATTGCATGATTGACATCATTTAATTCGTGGCATACAAAAACACCTTTACCTGCAGCCAATCCATCAACCTTTATTACAAAAGGCAATCCATTTTTTTCATAATAATTCTTAATATCTTTACTCGTATGACAGATATAAAAATTTGGTTGATTAACATTGCATTTATTTAAAACTTCTCTAGCAAATATTTTACTGGTTTCTAATTGTGATGCAAACTTTGATGGTCCAAAAATTAATTTATTTTCATTTTCAAAATAATCAACAATACCTTTTTCTAGTGGTGCTTCAGGACCAACTATTGTAAGATCAATATTATTTTTTTTAACAAAATTCAATACTTGTTTTGGACTATTAATATCTAAATTAATATTTTTTGCAATATCCTGAGTACCTCCATTACCTGGAGCACAATATATTTTTCCTATTTTCTGATCTTTCAATAAAGACCAAACAAAAGCATGTTCTCTACCACCACTACCTAGAACTAAAATATTTTTTTTCATATAAATTCAACTATCCTTTTACTTTTTGTTCATATTGCTTAATCTTATCTCTCAATAATGCAGCCTGTTCAAATTGTAAATTCTTTGCGTGTTTTAACATTTCTCTTTTCATTTTATCTAAGGTTTCTTGACTCTCTATATTTTCTATATTAAAATCCTCTAAAATTGAATTTTTAATATTTTCTTCATTACTATCCTCATCAGCAACCCTTGTTGACAAATTTATTTCTTCTAAGGATTTAATAATAGTTTTTGGAACTATATTATATTTCTTATTATGATCTTTCTGAATTTTACGCCTTCTATTAGTTTCATCTATAACGTATTGCATGGAATTAGTTATTTTATCTGCATAAAAAAATACATTTCCTGCACTATTTCTTGCCGCTCTGCCTGATACTTGCATCAATGAAGATTTTGATCTTAAAAAACCTTCTTTATCAGCATCCAAAACTATTACTAAAGAAACCTCAGGCAGGTCAAGACCTTCTCTGAGCAAATTTATTCCTACTAAAACATCAATAACACCAACGCGTAGTGATCGTAAGATTTGAACTCTTTTAATGCTATCAATATCACTATGCAGATAATCGGTAGCAATATTAGCTCCATTTAAATAATCTGTTAAATCTTCAGCCATTCTTTTTGTTAAAGTTGTAATAAGAACTTTTTGTTTTTTTTTTATCCTTATTTTACATTCTTTAATAAGATCATCAATTTGACCTTCAGTAGGTTTAACAACTATAATAGGATCCAGTAAACCAGTTGGTCTAATAATTTGTTCAACAAACTCTCCTGAGGTTTTTTCTAGTTCCCAATCACTAGGTGTAGCAGATACTGAAATAAGCTGATTAATACTACTTTCAAATTCTTCAAATTTCATCGGTCTGTTATCAAGAGCAGATGGAAGTCTAAATCCATATTCAATCAAATTTAATTTTCGTGCCTTATCACCATTATACATAGCACGAACTTGAGGAATTGTTACATGCGACTCATCTATGAACATTACATAATCATCAGGGAAAAAATCAAGCAAGCAGCTAGGTCTCTCTCCAGCTTTTCTGTGTTCTAAATGTCGTGAATAATTTTCAATACCAGAACAATATCCAAGTTCAGTCATCATTTCAAGATCATAGATAGTCCTCTGTTCTAATCTTTGTGCTTCTAGCAAAGACTCATTACCTCTCAATTCTTTTAATCTTTCCGACAATTCAATTCTGATATTTTTCATTGAAGATTTAAGATTTTTCTCATTTGTTACGAAGTGTTTTGCTGGATAAATAGCATAAGAATTTATATTTTGCACTTTGTACCCAGTCATACTATCAAATGTGTAAATTTTTTCTATTTCATCTCCAAAAAATTCAATTCTTAATGGTTTTTCATCATATATAGGAAAGATTTCTAAAATATCTCCTCTAACTCTGAATGTTCCAGGTTCTAAAACCATTTCATTTCTTATATAATGAATGTCTACCAAGTTTCTTAAAATAGATTTAATTTCTAATGTATCACCAACTCCAAGATGAACAAGCATACTTTTATACTCAGTTGGTGAACCTAAACCATATATACAACTTACGCTTGCTATTATAATAACATCCTGTCTGCTAAGTAAAGACGAGGTTGCTCTTAACCTTAAACGATCAATTTCTTCATTCATAGACATATCTTTTTCAATAAATGTATCTGTCACCGGCAAATATGCTTCAGGTTGATAGTAGTCATAGTATGAAATAAAAAATTCAACAGAATTGTTTGGAAACAATGTCTTAAACTCTCCGTAGAGTTGAGCTGCCAGTACCTTGTTATGAGATAAAATTATTGAAGGTTTTTGAACAGATTCAATGACTTTTGCCATGGTAAAAGTTTTGCCTGAACCTGTAATACCGAGCAAGGTTTGATAATTTTGTCCATTTTTAATACCATCAGACAAAGCTTTTATAGCTTTTGGCTGGTCTCCAGCAGGAGAAAACTCTGAAACAACTTTTAATTCTGCCATAATGGCAATAATTTAACACTTTATAACGAGAAAATACAATGCCATAAAATCATTATTTTATTAATAAATTTAAAAAATATTTACTGAAGATTTAAACCTATTAATTATAAAAACCATGTAAATATCTTATTTGTAAAGACTTTAGATGTTTTTAATCAATTAGTTGATACAATATGCCAGAATAATCAATCATAAATAATTCTCCATCATCATTCTCTCCAAAAGATGAAAGATAAAAACTTTTTTTAGCAATGCTTTTCATTATAGTATTAGTATGGTTTTCAAAATTATAAATTTCTTTGCCATCATAATTAAAACTCCAAACTTTTCCGGTGCAATAATCTCCAAAGATATATTTTCCATACAATTCAGGTATTAGCTTCCCACGATAAACATATCCACCTGTAACAGAACATCCATCTCTATCTTTTTGCTTAATACCTGCTAATGTCTTAATATAATTTGCATTATTGGGATATTCATAAATTGGTAGTGTTAAATTTTCAGAATTGCATTCTGAAGATTCAAAACAATGAAATCCTTCCATGATTTTCCAACCATAATTAAAGCCACCTTTACTTGAGGAAGATTCAAAATCAATTTCTTCAAAGTTATTCTGGCCAACATCTCCTAAGTATAGATCTCCATTTAATTTATCAAATGAAAATCTCCATACATTTCTAAGACCATAGGACCAAATCTCTTGATTAATACTATTTTTACCTATGAATGGGTTGTTTTTAGGAATACCGTATGGGTCACCATTATTGACATCAATTCGTAGAATTTTTCCAAAATAATTATTTAAATTTTGTGCTCTATTCTCAGGATCACCTGCGGAGCCCCCATCTCCAACAGAAATATATAAGTACCCATTAGGACCAAATTCTAAGTGTCCACCATTATGATTTGAATATGGCTGTAAGATTTTCAGTAGAATCTTTTCTGATTTTTTATTTACAATCATTTCTTCGCAACGAAAGCGAGAAATAACTGTATATCCTTCTTGATCAATATAATTGACGTAAAAATAGCCATTACTAGAAAATTTTGGATGAAATGCAAGACCTAATAACCCTCTCTCATCCGCTGGATAAAAAGTTTGATGGACTCGATCACTAATGTCTAAAAATGGATTTGGCATCTTTTTTTTATTTTTTAACAATTGAATTATACCATCTTGCTCTACAACAAAATGATAATTATGATTTAATTTAAAAGATGTCACATAAATTGGTTTGTCAAAACCATCGTTAATTTTTGATAATTTCAAATCAGCTTGGATAAATGAAAATATAAAAAAAATAATTTTAAAGAATACCATTATCTTCCAAGAATAATATTAATTAATAAAATCACATCAAGTACATCAATTACATCATCATCATTTATATTAGCTGAAAATGATTGCTGTTCTGAAGGCTCTAATAAATCCAATATAAAATTTATTATTATAATTATGTCTTGGATATTTACAATATCATCAGCGTTTATATCACCAAGTATAATATTATAAAATTCATCAATTGCAAAATCCCATATACCACGGCCATACGTTCCAAATCTAGCAGTATTAAGTTCAGAAATAAATTCAACAGACCAATATATTTGATCTGGAGCAGATACCCCCCCTAAATACATCCATTGATTTTCATTCTCACTATAAATGTAAGGACCAATTTCTGTCGCAGCGAAGTACAAATCTCCCTCATCATTTCCAGATATTTCATATACAAGAGTACTTGGTAAACCAATGTTAAATGGAACAAAACTTTCACCAAAATTTTGACTTTTATATACAGGAGGATTTGAATATCCACTGCCTCCAATTAGAACAGTATTAACTTGTGATGGAGAGGGATAAATAGTGGCTCCATAAAAATATTGAGGAGGTGGACCTGAAAAGTTAAATGTTTGAGTCCAATTATTTCCACTATCTAAACTATAGAAAAAAGTTCCATCTTCTGTTAAAACAAATCTAATAGAAGGGTCAATTGGAGAATAAGCCATTGCTGATATTTTTGAGTTGAAATTATATGGTAGTTCCTCGTAACTTATTGAAAAAGAACCACTAGTTAGCTCAATGATATGTCCACCTCCTGATGGTCCACCCCCTCCAAGCCAAGCCTTATTTGGCTCAGTGGGATGCTCAATCAATGGAGCTAGCCATAGATAATCAGATCCAGGAAAATTAAGCATAGCACCATTATCATCTAATTGAGGATTATCATAATACATAGTAAAGCCAGGATAATTACACCAAATAGTTTCTCCTCCATCTCCTGAGCACAAATGCCCATAATCTCCACTTATTGATTGTTCAAATTCTAGTATACCGCCTTCATCTCCAATTGTTCTTTGGAAACCTTGATCTTGACTACCAGCATAGATGTGATAAGGGTATGTTTTTTTAGTATATGTTGAGTAATATTGACTTACACCAAGTCCATATAAAGATAAATTTTGTGTAGTATTTAAATTATCATATGATATATATAAACCACCATCAGTTGAAATTAATGCTACCTCATTATTATCATTATCTAAAAAGAAACGTATTTCAGGAATATCAGCATGAAGTAAATTTTCAGGATCTTCATAATATTGCCACCAATTATTAACTAAATCCCATGATGATGCTGAATTGTAGCTCACAAATAATTCAATTCCNCCAATTCCAACAATATTTGTATTAATGTTTGAAGAATTAAAGCTATTTGACATAAANGTCCATTGTGGCTGATTTCCTTTATCGACCCAATTTAAACCACCATCATCAGAAAAATATATTCTTTCACCAACTTTAGCGTACAAAAAAATATTTTCATCAAAACCTCCAGTCAGCATATTATCTCCACTCTCAAAAGTTGAAATATTTCCTAATTCATCAAGTTCATCATTACTATTCAAAATATAAATTTGACTATTATTCAAAACATAAACATCAGATTCNACATATCTAGAAGTCCACATATCGTATCCACTATCATTTTCAAACATTACTACTTTTTCAAAATTCTCACCATGGTCGATAGATTTATAAATAGCANAAGCAGCATTCCAGTTTTGATAATCCCACTCTTTGACTAATAAATAAATTGTATTTTGGTCATCATTTTTTATAACAGATCGAATTGTATTTCCCCAATCATCAAGAGTTTCTAAACCATTAGCTTCTTGAATAGTAACACCTTCATTATCAGTATAAAAAAANGACTTTCCTCCACAAATAAGCAATCTTCTATATTCATTAAAATCTTTATACCTTATCATTTTAATATCTCTAATTTGCATATGATCATTTAATGATATCCAGTTATCGCCCTGAATTGTACCTTTCCAAACATTTCCTCCAGATGATCCACAATAAATTAATTCATTATCAAAATCTATTTCAGCAGTATGAATTCTACCAGCAAGATTATTACTNCCTTTTTCATTCCAGACACCACTAATTTCTCTTTCTAATATTGTTTCTCTTAATANATCTGAATCATCCCATCCTTCTTGAATTAAATTTTCTCTAAGGCTATTTATTCTTTTTGTTTTTTGTTGTCTTAATTTTTGATTTAATAATCTCCAATCTGTATNNGGANCAGAACGATGCATATTGTTNATCCATTCTTTTCTACCTTGTTTAAATTTTTTTCTGTCTTTTTTCTTATTAACATATTCTGTAGGTGTAGGCATAGAATTTTTACTAGNAACAAAATTCTTTATATAAATGATTAAAAACAAAAAAACTAATGTAAAAATCTTTAAGATACTTTTGTAATTAGAATTCAATAGTAACTCCAGCTACTGGCAATTGCTTATATTGATATGCCATTTCTTTTCTACCATCNGGAAGATGAACATATTCCCACTGATTATTTCTATTAAAAACATTTTGAAGATCAAGAAAAGTGATAATATTTATCTTATTAAAATTAAACCTTCTTAAAATCATAATATCTAATCTNCTGTAAAAATTGTATCGTTCAGAATTCCAATTNTCCGAGAAAACCCATTCCCTATGCTGNGGTAAATANGATCTTGGTGTATANGGNCTNCCTCCCATATATCTATACCTAAAGCTTATTTCTAATATATCAGAGGGCATNATAGGTAAATATAAAAGATATTTCAAAAAATTATCAGATCGAATAGTATTNTACCAATCATATTGCCTAAAACGAAGTTTATATCCTCCTAAAAATGTCATAACCTGTCCGTAATCCATTTTTTTNGAATAGGTTTCTCCTNCCTTNCCAGGNCTNGGNTCATCTGCNACNGATACAGAGTTAGAATAGCTTAATGTTGTATACCAATTATTTGAATATTTTTTTTGAAGAAATAATTCTATACCTCTTGAATTTTCTGTTCCTACACTTATACGTCCTAAGTACTGATCAAGTGAATCTTCTGAAATATCTGAGTTTCTAATGGGTATATCATAATAATTTTTGTTGTATATTTCTAAAGTAGCTTTAGTATCTTTTGCAAAATATCTTTCAAAACCTATAACAAACTGTTCAGTGTGAGAGTTTTTTAATTTACAATTGCATCCTTCGCTGTATAGTTCATTGTTTGGATTCATCAACATCCAATAAGATGGCGTTTGATAATATAATCCGTAAGCAAAGTTTATCATAGTTATTGGATTAATTTCAAATGACAAACCTAATCTTGGTGCAATCTGATTAGTATTATTATATGGAACATTATTATAATGCGCCCCCATAGTTAATTTAATTTTGTTCAAGTGATATTTAAATTGAGTAAACGCTGAATATTTTCTTATTGTTCCACTAGTATTTTGTTCAAGACCAGGGTTTATTAAATCATCATTATAGAAACCTATTATTGGAT
>PAFF01000062.1 GCA_002704045.1 Fidelibacterota bacterium | reverse complement strand
CAGGAATATCATTTACAAAAACATTGAAGGATTGAGAGTCCTTTTCAATACCATCTGAAATTGAAATATTTATAGAATTGTATCCTAGATATTTTTCAGAAATAGGCCATTTTAAAATATTGTTATCTATGGAACAATCATCAGGCGCAGAAAGAATTTTGTATTCTATAAAGTTTTTTTCACTACTACTGTTAAAAGATAGTTTATTTTGATCCTCATGTAAAATCTCATAAATCAAGGTATCTCCAATGTTGATTGTTTTTGGAGGATCAGAAACAATTCTTGGTTGTGCATTGACATAAATTAGACCTTCAAAAGTTTCATGAACATATCCATCGGACAGCTGAATAATATAATTTTCAAAATCTATACCAGAGCTTAGCCAATTAAGAGTTCCGTCACTAAGAATGGTCATATTTTCAGGACCTTGTATCAACTTCCAATATAATTCATTTTCTTGATTAGGATCATTGCCATTGAATTTAAAGCTGAAGTTTTCTCCAACAGATATATGAATGATTTTAGGAGGAGTTAAAGTTATTACTGGTTTATCGTTTACATTAATAGAAATTTCTGCTTCCGCGGAGGTTTTTCCGTCCGAGATTACAACAAGAAAATTTTTAATATCAATTTGAGAAGAATTAGGTGTCCAGGAAAAATTTCCACTATTATCAATTGACATATTCACTGGAGAATTGGGAATAGAATAAGTATATGTGTTAAAACTATAAATTGTATCAGGCCTAAACATGAGATTTATTGGTTCATTAACTTCAACACGGTAAGTTGTGTCATCAGGGAAAAAATATAGTTTAGGATGAATATTAAAATTAATTTTAATTGAGTCTTTTTCTATGCTGTCATCTACACATAGATCAAAAGATTTGACACCTTTGAATTTCTGAGGAATTTTCCAAGAAACATATCCGCTGTCATCAACAGCTATACCATTTAAAGAATCGTTCAAAAAATAGTAGGTTAGTTTGGTATCAACATTTTTATCAACAGATAAAAACCTATGATTAAAATCATCACCACCAAAAACATCAAATGTTGAAAAGTTATCTTGAATATTAGGCTTATCATTAACATAAATTAAAATAGAATCAGTTTTTGTTATTATTTTTTCATTAAGAATAACTTGAGTTAATGTATCTTCGCTGATTGATTCAAAGTTATCAGTATATTTGAAAGATATATCATAAAATATTTCATTAAAGCCTAAATTATTAACTGTTGGGATCCAAGAAATAGATTTTTTGTTTTTATTAAATTTCATATTATTAAGTAGAGATTTACTTTTAAACTCATAAAATTGTAAAGTATCCATCCAAGAGATGTCAAAAAAAGTTGAATCATAGGCAATTACTATAATGTCAGGAGATCTTTTATCTTGTCTTTGTAGGGAATAATCAACAGCAGGCTCAATATATGATTTATGATTATAAAAATAGAGCTCAGATTTTATATCGTCATAAGCACAGGCTACCAATTGTTTGCTTTTTGCAAAATAAATTGAAGAGATATCATTTGGTCTCTTTATTGAAAAGTTAATAATTTTATTTTCATATATTCCAACAGAAAGGTCTGTTTCATTTTTAATAATTTCATAACGTCCTATTTTTCCAACAGGATCAATAGTAACTATTTGATTATTGGATGAGGCGCCAGATATATAAATTTTATTTATGTCATCAATTAAAAGCTCTGTTTTGACAGTAACAGCCTGATTAACCATTCCAATACTTTCAACAAAGATGTAATGAAGCCCAAATTGTTTGGAAGCAAAGAATATTTCATCACCCCCATCATAATCAAAGTTAACGCTTGATTTACTTAAAAAAGACAATTGTCCAATGTCTTTTAATCCAAGAATTCTTAGGCCGTCGCTTTTCATACCATTTAAGTAAATTCTGGCATTGGCCTTTATTCCGTTGTCAACTACAATAATATCATCCTTATTATCTCCATTTAGATCGCCAATACCTGTTAAAATAGGAGAATAAGAATTTGTTAAAAAGTCTTTACCAATTTCATCCATAACCAAAAGATTTTCATTTTCAAAGTCACAAATTAAAATGGATCTAAAAGGGCTAGAAAAAGTAATAGCAATTTCATCATCATTATCATTATCCCAATCAACAATTGTCAATTGAATTGGGTTTTTATAATGTATGTATTTTTCAGGAAGATTTAAAAAAGAAAGAGGCTTGGGATTAACCTGACCATTGATTATATCAAATAAAAAAAGCGATTTATTATTATTACTTAGAGCAACAGATACCAATAAGTGATTTGTTTTGTTGTTAAAAGAAACCAAGGTAGCATCTGTAAAATAACCAATCAAGGAATCTGGAAGAGAAAACTGCCAAATACTTTTTAACGATTTATTATCAACATCATATATTTCAACATTTCGAACAATAGCTTTATTTTCAAAGCATAAAACATCGTTTTTATTATTATTATTAATGTCATTGGTATTCAGTATGAAGTTTATTCCTGAATCTATGGTAATAGGATTAGCGAATAAATAACAAAACAGAAATATGAAGTAAATGTTTTTAAGCATATATAAAAATTTAATTTAGTCTAGCATATTTAAAAACTTGAAATTTATAAAAAAACACAAATTATATGTAAATTTAAGCTACATTTAATTATTCTATACTTATTTAATGAAAGATATACTAGATGGAATTTATAAAAACATTATCTTTATTTGCTATTTTTTCTTTGGCGATCTCTCAAAATTGGTCAGTTAACATTAGGACAGAAATTAATTTATGGAACTCAAATAATATAGCAACAGATTATGAAAACTATTTAGGTGTGAACGAAAATGCATTAGATAGTTACGATATACTAGATGTACCAGAGCCACCAACAATACCCAACAACTACATATCGCTCTATTTTTATCAACCTGAAGGCAACGAAAATTTTAGCTATTATACGCAAGATATTAAAGAAAGCAATCAAGATCTTTTAAATTCAACAGGAAAAAAGTGGGATGCTTATGTTGTTTCAGATGCATTTGGAGAAACAACCATAGAAATAATTGTAGATGAATCATTTCCTAACTGTTATTATAAAATAACAGTAAACGAAGAGGATTTTTTTCAAACGAACCAAATAACAATCAATTTAGATGCTTTCCTACCCCAATTAATAGAAATTACAATTTATGATTGTCAATCACTTGAATTAGAAAATATAAAAATTCCACAAAAATTAAATTTAGATGTATATCCAAATCCATTAAATGGAAATGTTAAAATAAGTTATATTTTAAATTCGAATGAAAATATAGAAATAAATATATATGATATTATTGGAAATAAAAAAANTATCAANAAAAATATAGTTAATTCAAATCTAGGAATTAATAATCATAGTATGAANNTAAAAAATTTAAATAGCGGTATATATTTTTTAGAATTAAAAACACAAAAAANGGTAGAAACNAAAAAAATAACAATATTAAAGTGAATTTAGTTTTTTAATAATATAATTTTCAAAATTCACATTAGTTTCCAAAGCTAATTTTAAAATTATAATTCTAAATTGAGCAGTAAAGAATTTTGGAAGTTTTATATAATCTTTTTCTGTAGTAATTACATAATAAATATTATTTTTTGTAATAGTATCTATTATATTGTCAACAACTTTTCTATTATACTTTTGGTGGTCTTTAAAGGCTTTTAAAATATTTGATTTTATATTTAACTCTTGTAAAGTTTTAAAGAACGAATTTGGATTACCAATGCCACAAAAAGCAAAAACATTTTCTTTAATTTCTTTTGGTTTTAAATAAGAAAAAGTCTTTGTGCAATATAAATCAAAAACAAAATAACAAGAGAACTTATTTTTGAATCTAATTTTTTTATAAAAATTATTTATAGGCTCATTTGATTTTATTTTATCACAAAGCAATAAAACGGAGGCNCTTCTATAGTTATTGAAGTTTTCNCTGAGGACACCACTTGGAAAAAGATTTAAGTTTTTGATTGGGGTNTTAGTATTTATTAACAAAATATCAATATCTCGTTTAATNTTTCTATGTTGAAAAGCATCATCTAACAATATAATATTTACATTGAATTTTGATTTCAAATAATTTGATGCAAAAAATCTATCCTTATTAACAACTATTGGAATATTTTTTAAATTTTGCGCCAGCAGGAAAGGTTCATCNCCAGCTTCCTTTACAGATAAAAATATTTTTTTTCCATCTGTAACAAGCTGTTGTCCTGAGCTAGACCTTTTATAACCCCTACTAACAATACCAGGATTGTAATTGTTTTTTGATAAAAATTTTGCTAAAAATAATACGGTTGGAGTTTTTCCAGTTCCACCCAANTCTAAATTACCAACAGAAATAANNGGAATATTTATAGATTTAATTTTGAAAAAATTATTATCGTAAAGATAGTTCCTGGTTGATGATATTAACTTAAAGATAAACGATAACAGAGAAATCATTTGATGTTTTTATCATTAATTTTTTGTATTTTATTAATTTCGAATGATAGCAATTGGCTGCAATAATCATTATTTATNTTTTTTTCATTATATTCTACTTTATTACCAATATAAACAAACATTTTGCTAAATGGTTTTGGAAATATAAATTTGTCCCAAGAGTTAATTTGCCAGTATTTATTTGCAATTGCTGTAATTGGCAATATAGAAACATTTTCTTTCATAGCTAATTTAATTGAAGAAGGTTTTGCAATATGAATGGGTCCTTTCGGACCGTCGCTTGTTATACAAATTGTTTCGTTGTTTTTAAAATGTTTTTTCATATCATTTAAAACATCGATGGCACCCTTATTACTTGACCCTCGAATGAAATTATATCCCCATGACTTTAATATTGCAGTTATTCTAGNTGCATCTTTGTGACGTCCAGATATGGCAATGAAGTTTAAATCATTTTTTTTCATATATTTAGCAGTATAATAAGAAATTGGTAAAAACCTACCATGCCAACCAGAAATTAGCACACCACGTTTAAGCTTTATAGCATTATCTAAATTTTTTTCTCCAAAAATTGTCCATTTGCACGTTCCACAGCATATAACAAAAATAAGTTTTGTTATATTAATAATCAAAAAATCTTTTATTTTAACGACCATTTGAACCGAAAATGATTTCTGCAGCTNTTTTGCTTGCTCCAGGCTTACCTAAACTTGTAGATACTGATTTTAAATCATTTATAATATTATTGTAATTATTTTTATTTTTGTAAATATCAATTAATTTTCTGGATATAAGAATTGGATTTGCTTTATANTGAATAAATTCAGGCATTACTTCTTTTTTTGCAATTAAATTTGTCATAGCTATATATTTTGTTTTNATAAATAAATAAGCTAGAAACCACGAAAAAAAAGAAGATTTATACACAACTACAGAGGGAATAGAAAAAATGGCAGCTTCAATAGTTGCAGTTCCAGAGGCNAATATTGCAATATCAGAACATTCTAAAGCTTTTCTTGGAAATTTGTTTTCAACNAAGATATTATCTTGAACAGAGTAAAATTCGTTCATATTAATATTTGGAGCAGAACCAATAACAATTTGCAGGNTAGGAATTTCCNTTTTTATTAAAAGTGCAGATTTAATAAAAATTTGTAGATGNTTTTTTATTTCGTCNTTNCGACTTCCAGGGTATAAAGTTAAAACTGGATTTGAANCATCAAGACCAAGCNTTTTCCTTAAAATTTTTTTTGAAGATGGTTTCCATTCATCAAAAAAAGGATGTCCAACAAATAAAGAATTCATATTATGATTTTTATAATATTCAAGTTCAAAAGGAAAAATAACTATTAATTTATCTATACAGGATTTTAAAATGTTTATCCTTTTTTCTTTCCAGGCCCAAACTTGAGGCGTTATATAGTATACGATGNTAAAATTAAATTTTTTTAATTTTTTTGCAATTCTTAAGTTTAATCCTGGATAATCAATTAAAATAATTTTGTCAGGTTTCTTTTTGATAATATCTAAAAGAATATTTTTTTCAACTGATTTAAAAAATGAAATTTTTTTTATTACTTCCCAAAAGCCCATTACTGCTAACTTATTCATTGGATAGAGAGAAGAAAAATTAAACTTTTCCATTTTATTTCCACCAACACCAGCAAATATTATATTTTTATCATTCGCTATAAGTTCTTTCATTAATAGTGCAGCATGTTGATCGCCAGAAGTTTCTCCAGCAACAAAATAATAGAGTTTTTTATTCATTATTAATTTTATTTTGAATTTGAATAGCAATTTTTAAAGATTTTGTTGCTAAAAAACCATCAAAAGCAGGGTTTTTGTTATTAATAATACAGGATACAAAGTGTGAAAGCTCTTCTCTTAAAGCATTATATGATAAAACTTTTTTACTAGTTTCATCATTAATTAATTTTGGAGATCCTTTTTTGTCAATAGTGAACGATTCTATTTTATGATTTAAAAAATCTATACTAGTATAATTATTTTTTTGAAACAATCGCATTTTTCGCATTTTTTTATTAGAAAACCTGCTAGCTGTTAAATTTGCAACACAACCATTTTCAAATTCAATTCTTGCGTTAGCAACATCGCATGAATTTGATATAATATTTACTCCCTTTGCATTTATATGTTTAATTTTAGAATTTATTATGGTAATAAGAATTCCAATATCATGTATCATTAAATCTGAAACAACTGTTATATCCGTTCCCCTGGAAGTGTATGTTGATAGTCTGTGTGATTCAATAAACTGTGGTTCAAGCTTTTGATCTTTAAGTGAACAAAAGGCAGGATTAAAATTTTCTATATGTCCTACTTGAATGATGTTATTATGACTTTTTTTCAAAAGGTCTTCTGCTTGTTCTACTGTTTCCGTAATGGGTTTTTCTATAAATAAATGACAATTATGTTTTAGCCCAATTAATGCAATATCATAATGTGACGATGTCGGGGTTGATATAATAATTGCATCTGCATCATGACAAATTGAAGAAATTGATTTGTAGCTTTTTAAATTAAATTTTTGAGATGCTTCATTGGCATTGTCTTTGGATTTATCATAAAAACCAATACAAGACACGTTCTTGAGTTTCAGCAATTGTTCTATGTGAAAAGTTCCCAGATGTCCAACACCAATTACACCAATTTTTATTTTTAATTTATTATTCATTTAAGCTATATATTGGTTAAATAAAATAGAATCATTATTAATTTACCCTTGTAAATTAGGTAAACTACGTTAGAAATTTAAACATAGTATTATTAAACATAATAGGTAAAGATCAATGAACATAAATCTTCAACAAATAATAAGTAATTTAATTTTAGTAGTAGGAACGATTTTTTTCCTATTTGTTGTAATAGCGAAAGAATTTATGTTCTCTGTAATCATAGCATCATTTACACTAATAAGTTGGATTGTATATCAAATAATTATAAGCCCCAAAATTAATTATAAAAAAATAGGAAATGTTATTTTTTTATCGGGAATTGTAATAGGTATTGCAATATTTTTTGTATTTGGAGTGGAACAGGTAGCATATCCAGCTGGAAGTGTAAAGTTTAAAGCTTCTGGAATAGCAAAATCACTAGCTGTAATACTATTCTCGATGTTGCCAGCATTAATGTTTTATATTGTTGAAGATTCAATTCCCAGTATTTCATCTTCTAAAAAAACAGAACTTCCTAAAAAAGCAACAATAAAAAAAGAAGAGGAAGAAACAGAAAAGGTTGAATATAATGAAGATGATTGGGAAGAAATATCTGAAGAAGATTTATCCGATCAAGAATACGAGTTAACGTAGTTCATTAAAGACAACTCCCCACTTTAATCCTTTCTCGCACACAGAAATCTCATTAAAAAAAAATTTTTTGAACAAAAAAGAAAAGATTAAATAACCAGCTGGAATGACTAAAGCCCTTTTATATTCAAGAACAGGAATTTTTACCCTATCTAAAACACTATTATGCAATAATTTTTTATCAAGTAAACTAAAAGCTTTTTTTGGAATTTTTGATTTATGGATAATTTGTTTATCATATGGAATAATATTATTATAAATTGCAGAAAGAGATGTAATTGTACCACCAACGCCTATTAAAAAATCAATTTTATTATTAATTGAAATATCATTAAACTTATTGTTAATATAGTTTAAACAAGATTCTATATTGGATTGATTTATAGGGTCACAAAAAATTTTTTCGTATAAAGTCACAGAACCAATTTCAAAGCTTCTTTTATATTTGATTTTATAATTTTTAAAATAAATTAGTTCTGTACTACCACCTCCTATATCAATTACTAAGGCATTTTTACATAAAAGCGGAAACTCATTTTTAATAACAGTTCCTATTAAATTTGCTTCCTCATCGCCCGAAATAATTTTAGGATAAATATTTATATCGTTTATTTTTTTAATAATTTCAGTTTTATTTTTTGCTTGTCTTAAAGCACTAGTTGCAACACAAAACTCATCTTCAACATTATATTTTTTAATTATATTTTTACAAGTAATTAAATTTTTTAGACATCTATCTATTGCATCCTTTTTAATTGATTTGTTTATGGAAAGGCCTTCTCCAAGAGAAGTAATAAATTCTTTTTCATATAAAGGGAATATGCTTGCTTGATTGATTTTGGCTACTAATAGGGTGATTGTGTTCGTGCCAATATCGATGGACGATATTATTTTATTTTTCATGTTTTTTTTTGATTATTCCTATTATTAAAGAAATACCTAATATAGATTTGATTATCAGATTGTAATTTGCCGGTGGCAATATTTTATAAATGAATAATAATAGTTTTCTAATTACATATATAAATGGAAGAATTAATATAAATACTCTAAAAGAAAAAAATTTACTATAAAATAGAAATTTAGGTAGACTACTATTTAATTTGCTAAATAATAGAAAAATATTTTTACGTCCAAATTCTTCAATTCTGTAAATATGTGTTTTTAAAGCAGGATGATTAAACCTTGTAACATATATTTTTGGTAAAAATAAAAAATTATGATTTATATTTAGTCTGTGAGATAATTCTAGTTCAGATCCTCCATAACTTGTAAAATCAATGTCAAAATTATTTTTTTCTATTATTGTTTTTTTTATACAAGTATTACTAAATAACAAATTATAATAAGGGATTGTTTGTTTTGAATGCAAGTTGTTGAGACCCCGATTTTTTTGATTTAAATACAATTCAAAACTTTTATCTAAACAAGTGTAATTAATTTTACTAGTAAAAATATTATATTTGTTTTTTTTAATTTCTGAAATATACACTGATAGTAAATTTGGTGATAAGATAATATTGCTATTAACAAACAGGCACCACTTTCCTAAACAACGCTTAATGCCAGTATTTCTAGCAATATTTCTTCCAAGATTTGATTGATGTTCAACTAATGTCGTTTTGAATCTACAAACAAAGCTTTTAAAAATATTTATTGAATTATCTTTAGATCCATCATCAACGTAGACAATTTCAACATCCTTACCATCATAACTTTGATTTTTAATTGAGGCTAAACATTGCAACAGTGAATTTCCTGAATTGTGGCCAATTATAATTATTGATAAAAACATTATATATTATAAAGTTTCTAATATTTTTAAAACATCTTTAAATGATTCAGCTTTATATTTAGATAAATTGGCTACATTTTCTCTAAATATATTTTCTCCATAATATATGAATGTATTGACTGCTCCATGTTTAAAGACTTCATAATCTGTATATCCATCGCCAATCATAATTTTATTTCCAGCAAGCTTAAGGTTTTTTATTGCACTAATTTTTCCTTTAGATTTATATAAATCATTTTGTTCGTTGCAACCGATAACTTGATTATGTTTATTGTAAATGAATTCATTTGCCAAGATTTTGCTTTTTTTAATTCCGAAATTTTTAACAATAGGAGCTATTATATCCTTAAATCCACCTGATACAATCCAAATGTTTTCTGATATTAAGCGTATTAAATCAATATTAGAATTAATAGATTCAGAAATTGATTTTGATAGATGATGTGTAATTTTACATACATCTGTTTTATTAATTTTCAGTAATTGTAATCTTAGATTAAGCGCCTTAGTAAAATTAATTTTACCAGACATTGCCAGGTTTGTTATTTCAGTTATTTGTTTTATTTTTAAATTACGCTCTTTATCATTTTTTAATACAAGCTTTGCTAATTCATCTAAGGTTTCTAGTTTAATAAAAGTGCTATCAAAATCAATGAATATAATATTTTTATTAATCATAAAATTATAAAGTTAGTAATTTTTCATATTCAGTTTTTAATTTTTTTGCTATAATTTCCCATAAAAAGTTTTGTTTTATATGAACTGAAAGGTTGTCAGATTTATCAGAATTTATGCTATTAATGATAGATTCTTGAATTTTTTTAATTGAGTACGGATTAACGTATGTTGCAAAGTTAGAAAAATATTCTTTTGTGCCACCAAAAGGCGTAATAACAATATTGCTTTTTGCTAGACCGGCTTCAAGCGCTGATCTGCCGGGTGTTTCGTACAAAGAAGGTAAAACAAAAACTTTTGATGCAGCATATGCTGACTCTAATAATGGATCAGAGTGTTTAACCCAATCTAAAAATAATATATTTGTGTTTTCTTTTATTAATTCTAAGCATTTCTGACCCTCTTTGTTATTTAAAACATTACCTATGATAACAGTTGGGTAATTTATTGTTTTTAGAGCTTTCAATAATCTTAAAGTATTTTTACGCTTTGCACCAATATGCCCAACGTGCAATATGAAATCTTTAATTTTATACTTTTTAATAAATAAGCTAGGATCAGAATGAAAAAATCTTTTTTCAACACCGTTATAAATAGTAGAATAGTTATAATTAAATAAACCTAATCCTTTCCTGATAATATTTTCTTCCTCAATAGTATTTGGCATAATAAGTTCGGCATTTTTACAGACTTCTTTAACAATTGAAATTTCTGAAATTGAACCATTAAGAATATTAGAGATTTTGTTTAAAAAATAAAGGTATAAACGAATTTTCATAGGTGAATGTTTGCTAAAGAAAATAGGATTTACGATGTATTTAATGTTATTTAATGTTAAACTTTGTGCAAAATGATAAACACCAGAATGAGCATTGAAAATATGAACTATATCATAGTTTTTAACTGAATCAACTTCCCATTGATTAAACAAATCAATTTTAATATTAAATTTTTCCAAATGTTTTTTTAACATTATAATTTTATAAGTTGGCCCACCTTTCATAAATGAAATGGATTGATAGCTACAAAAAAGAATTTTCACATTCGCCTTTTAGTTCTATATCTTTCAAAATCATATAAAATATTGCGCCAATTTTTTTTATTAATTTTTTTAATATCGGAGGGTGCATCTGATTTTTTTATGGATCTTAAAAAAATATCTGATAAAGTAAAATTGTTTTTTTTAATAAGCGATGATTTATTATTGTAAATGATTTCAAGATTTTTTGAAAAATTATCAATGATTATTTTATCATCTAAGATAATGTATTTAGGTTTATTTTTAATTCTATTAACCCAAAAATCAAAATATTCTTTCATTGTAAAAAATCCAATGTTTCTTGATTTGATTTTTTTGAATATATTTTCCAGAACATCAAAAAATTGATTGTTTGGATGAAAGTATAAAATAATTGGTTCGTTATTATATAATTTATTTTCAATTATATTTGAATAATATTCAGTCATTTCATTTGAACTATAGTGAGATCTGTTGAGTCTGCCAATACTTATTGGGTGAATAGGTATTTGCATAACATTAGAAAAACGATCCTTAATAATAGGATATGAAGGCAGATTATCATAATCATAGCCAAACTCTGAACTATACGAAAAAGTGTTATTTAATACATTATTTAAAGGGATATTCCATTCACCAAAAGGTGCAGCAAAACCACTTAAATTTGATATGCCTAAAGATTTGAGTTTGTTTAGGCCGGATTCAATATTGGATTTGTTTAAAACATAATCATTATATATTATATGTCGATCATTATGAAAAGCAATTTCAGCTGTTTTAAAATTTTTATAAACATTTTTAATCATATTAATATTTGAAGTTTCAATGAACCATGTAGCAGGGATAGAATATTTTTCACATAAATCATTGGTTTTAATTGCATTTTCTTTAGTTGAAAAATCAGTATCTATTCTAAAACAAAAAATAGATTTGTAATTTGTTGGATTGTAATTTGATCGAACTAATGGAATGTTCTTAAAATTATATAAATATCTTATACATAAGAATAATAATTGTCTCACCTTAGACTTTGTATTTTTTGCTACTACTTCAGATGGAAGTTCATGTCTATGGTCGTAAAAATGTTGTCTCTTGGTGGAATAATCTAAATATATTTTGTCAAGGTCAAAGGGAAAAAGTACGATTTTCCCAATTCCAATAACTTTTTCATAAATATGTAATTTTGAATCTATTGGATTTATAGTTATATCTATTGGATATTTAATTGAATGATTAATATTAACAAAGTCAATGCTCGAAAAAAAAGAATTAGGATTTGAAGATAAAAATGTAGAACTAAAATTTTTATATTTAGAATTATAAAGATTAATCCATTTTTTAGTCGAAATTAAAACCAATCCACCAGAACGTACAAAATTTTCTAAAGTATTTTTTGATACAAATGTATGATCGGTTATTATTAGAAAAACATGGTCACTTAAATTATTTTTTGATATAATATTCCAATGCAATCCTTCCTGATCTAATATTGTTGACCAAGGTAAAGAACTTTTTAGAAACGTTGGATTAAGTCTAGTTTTTAATTTTTTTGTATTCAAAATAATAATCGTTTATTGTTTTTTCCCAAAGGTTTTCATCTAAAATTTTTTTAAAATCAGATTTATGAAATTCATTGTTCTTAATTTTTATATCCATCTCAATTATACAATTAGCAAACTTTTTCACATCAATATCAGATACCTTGCTTAATTTTTCATTTGTTTGTTCTTTTAGTCCTCCAACATTTGAAATTATTAGAGGTTTATTACATTTATAAAACAGATAAGGCGTTCCACTTTGACTAGCTTTAATATAAGGCATTACACCTATATCAGCATTGTTAATTGCATTGTAAAAAGATTTAAAATCTAAAAATTCATTTTTTAAAATAATTTTATCAGACAAATTTAATTTTTTAATTTTCTTAGAAATTCTATTTATATAGTTGAAATCACCAGGACCAATAATATCAAGTAAAACAGAAAAATTTATTTCAATTAAATATTTTACTACCTCAATGATGAAATCAACACCCTTATACTTTTTAATATTTCCTATTAATAATAAGGATAAAGGTTTGTTTTTAGACTTAACAATAGTATTTTGATTTTTTGTAACATCTTCATAACAGTTTCTATGTGGAATAACCATTATTTTTTTTTGATAAATACTACCAAATTGATTTTTAACAAAATGTGATAAACAAAAAATTCGATATGATTCTTTGATGATAGCATTTTCTTTAAATGACAAAGAATTTTTATCATGTTGAAAAAAATTATGTTTTGTTAGAAAAACTTTACAATCAAGTAATTTTAAAATTTTTATAAATAATAAATCAATTACAGGAATACATAGCCAATTGTAATGTATAATTTCTGGTTTTAATTTTATTGTTTTTAAAATTAAAATAATGTAGTTAATTGATAGCACAAATGGTTTTATTATTTTATTTATAAAACTGGAAGAAAAATTAAATGATAAAAACATAGATAAGTTATTGGTTTTATAAATTTGAAAATGTTTTTTGTCTTGTGGGCTACTATTAGTTACAAAAAAAAGTGAGATACATTTTTTTTTATTTAAATGATGAATTAAAGGATAAGTATATTGTGGTGTCATATTATTCCAGTCAATTAAAAATACTTTCATAATATTAAAATAAAGTTGTTTTTTTAATTAAAGAACGAGCTTTCTGTAATTCAATATATAAAAGCGATAAACCAGAACAAAACAATATCAATGACCAAAAAAGATTAAACGAATAATTTAACGTTAGATAGTAAGATAATATTGAAAGCAACGAATATATAATTAGCATATTCCAGTTGTAGTCTATTTTAAATAGACTATTTGTATAAAAAAACATAGGAAGCGTCATAATTAAATAAGATAAAGAAGTTGCAAACGCAGCTCCATAAATTCCCCAAAAAGGAATTAAAAGAAAATTAAAAAAAATATTAGATACTGCTCCGAGAAATCTAAAGTAGGGTAATTTTGATGTCTTATTGTAGTAGAAAATTGGGGGCATTTGAAGATGGTATAATGCTAGAAAAACATATCCAAACATCAAAATTGGGATAATACCAATTGAGCCCCAAAAATTTTCTCCAATGATTGAAAACGAAAAATAATGATTGCTATAAATAATTATTGATTCAATAAATAAAATGAAAAAAATCAAAACAGTAAAAATAAAAAACAAAAAAATGTTAGATATATGTGATATAATTATTTTTTTATCACGAGTTAATTTTAAAAACAAAGGTTCCCAACCTAATCTAAAACCAGAAATTAAAAATAGCATAATACTAGCAATTTTACATCCAGGACTATACATACCTACAGTATCAATATCAGTTAAATAAAGTAAAATTCTTCTATCAGAAAAATCAATAATCATTTGAAAAATTACTGAAGGCAAAAAAGGGAAACCAAACAAAAGAATTTTTTTCAAAAGAATTGGTGAAAAGTTTTTAATTGAAACACGCTTTAAAATTATAGGTAAAGAAAGTAAGAAAATAGACATTGAGCCAATCAAATGAGCATAAAAGGCCCCAGAGATACCAGAGCTTTTGATAATAATGAAATAATAATTTGCAAAAAATGTCACACAAACATTAACAAAAGAAAAAAAGAAATATTTATATGGTTTGTCTTCCATTCTATGAATTATTAATACTCTGAAAGAAAAAGAATCTAAAAATAAAATCAGTGCAGCGACTTTAAAAAGATGGCTGTACTTAATATTTTCTAGAAATAAAATTGAGATAGATTCTGATAACAAAACTATTATTAACGAAAAAATAGATGAAGTTATTAATAAAGAAATAAAAATAGATGAATACATTTCATTTTTATTTTTAGAAATAGAAAAAAATTTCATTAATGAAGCGTCCATGCCATAGCTATATAAAAACTGAGCAAAGGCAATAAATATAAAGATTAAAGTATAAACACCAAATTCTTCTTTAGAAAATACATTAGTGTAGATTGGTAGCAATAAAAAAGAAATGGCCCGCAACATTATATAACCCAATATGTATTTTGAAATATTTTTTAAAAAATTTGCCATATTATGTGTATAAACTTAATATTTTATAAATGTTTCTATTCAAAATATTTAGTAAGTTGAATATTAATTAAACTTATTACAATGTATTAAATATATATACTTTTAAAATGCCAAAAATTAAAAATATAAATTCAAGACAAATTATAGATTCAAGAGGAAATCCAACAATTGAAGTTGATGTGCATTTAAAGGATGGATCTTTTGGTAGAGCAGCTGTTCCAAGTGGAGCTTCTACAGGCTCAAGAGAAGCTTTAGAAATGAGAGATAAAGAAGAATTTTATTTGGGAAAAAGCGTTTATAAAGCAATTAAAAACATTGATAATATCATATTTCCGGCATTGTTTAATCTAAATGTTCAAGATTATAGAAATATTGATAAAGTATTAATTGATTTAGATGGAACATTGAATAAATCGAATTTAGGTGCCAATGCTATCTTAGGCGTATCGTTAGCTTGTGCATGTGCGGCATCAAATTACCAAAAAAAATCATTTTATGAATTTATTGCCAAAGACAATAAAATTTCTATGCCAAGTCCCATGATGAATATTATTAATGGTGGAAGCCACGCAGATAATAATATAGATTTTCAGGAATTCATGATTTTCCCATTAGGTTTTGAAAGTTTTAGTCAAGCATTACAAGCAGGAGTAGAAATTTTTCATAATCTGAAAAATATTTTGAAAAAGAAGGGATTGAATACTGCAGTTGGAGATGAAGGAGGTTTTGCTCCTAATTTAAATTCAAATGAGCAAGCTTTAGAATTTATAATTCAATCTATAGAGCTTGCAGGCTATAAACCAGGAGAGGAGGTATTTATAGCCTTAGATATTGCATCCAGTGAATTTTATGATAAAGCTAACAATTTTTATGTCTTAAAATCGGAGGGAAAAAAATTAAACTCTCATGAGTTAATAGATTATTACAAATATTTAATAGAAAAGTATCCCATTATTTCAATAGAAGATGGTTTAGATGAGAATGATTGGCAAGGATGGATCGAATTCAATAAAAATCTAGGATCATCAATTCAAATTGTTGGTGATGATTTGACAGTTACGAATCCTTTGATTTTGAAAAAAGCAATTGATAAAGAAGCTATAAATTCCATTCTTATTAAATTAAATCAAATTGGAACCCTTTCCGAAACTTTACAGGCGATTGATTTGGCAAAGCAAAATGAATTATTAACAATTATATCACATAGGTCTGGAGAGACCGAGGACACAATAATAGCAGATTTAGCTGTTGGAACCAATGCTATGCAAATAAAAACTGGATCGTTGTCAAGGACGGACAGAACAGCGAAGTATAATCAATTACTACGAATTGAAGAAAAAATAATCAACAAAACAAATTATTCAGGCAAAGAAATTTTAAAATCTATAACAAATGATTAGTTACAAAAAAAAGAGAAATAAAACTATTATTAAAGTAGGATTTAGCTTTTATGTTGCTTTTTTGGTTTTGATTCTTGTCTTTTCTGAATCAGGTTATATTAAATTGAAGAAAATACAAAATATTAATAATCAACTGGAATATGAAATAAACTCAACTATAAAAATTATTGAAAAGCTAGAATTTGAAAAAAACAGATTAGAACAAGATTTAGTTTATATTGAAAAAATTGCTAGGTCAGAGTTTAAGATGGCGAAAAAAGGTGAGAAAGTATTTACAATAATTTCAAAAAGAGGAAATAATTAATGGATTTTTCAACAATAGTAGGATTAATCACAGGTGTCGCGATGATTATTATTGCAATCATTGATAGTGGTGGAGGTGTAGAAATTTTTACTTCTGGGTCCGCATATTTAATTGTTATTGGAGGAACTTTAGCTGCAACGTTTGTTAATTTTCCCTTTAAGGCAGTTATAAGTTCGTTTAAGTCTGCGTCAAATGTTTTTTCAAGCGAAGAAATCCAAGAAATTTATTTAATAGATGAAATTGTTAATTTAGGAAAAATAAAAAGAGAAAAAGGAGTATTTGGATTAGAAAAAGAAATGAAAAATATTCAAAATCCATTTTTAAAAAATGCGGTTGAATTATCTTTAGGAGGGGATAAAAAAGAAAGATTAGAAAGCCATTTAATGCTCGAGCTTAAAAATTCGGAAAAAAGAGATAACAATGCAACTGAAATATTTTATCAGATGGGAGAATACGCACCAGCATTTGGTATGATTGGAACAGTTATTGGATTAATTGTGATGTTAGGAAGTGGATTTACAGATCAAAGTGTTGGTTCAAGTATAGGTGATAAATATTTTGAATTATTGAGAGGGATGGGTTTAGCTCTAAAAACTACATTGTATGGAATAATAATTTCTAATTTAATATTTTTACCAATTGCAGGTAAGTTGGGTCGAAGATCAAAAGATAGATTAGAATCTAGAGAAATGATTGTAGAAGGAGCTCTTTCGATTCATCAAAATGATCACCCCATTAAAATAAGAGAGAAATTGGAAGCATATATTTCTGAAGAAGACCGTAAAGGGAGTTAATGTCAAAACAAACTAAAGGTAAAAGTACTTGGTTGATGTCTTATGCAGATCTTTTTACTTTGCTATTGACAGCATTTTTATTATCAGTTGTTTTAATAAATGAAATGGAAAACAGTTTATTCATGACGATTGATACACTATTGTCGCAGGGGTTAAAATTTTTAGATGGTGACCCTGCCGAAACTTACACTGATATGAATGGAAATGGCAAATTTGATGAGGAAATTGAGCAGTTTATTGATTGCGATCAGAAATACGAACTTTGCTTTGGTGACCCAGGATGGAATGAAGAAATGGGAAACGGTAAATATGATCCGTATTATTTAGATGGAAAAATTGATAATAAGTCAAAATTCCTAAATGTGGAAATAAAGACACCAATATCAATTAACAAAGGTACAAAAGGACTGCAAATAACAATTCCAGGAGATGAATTTTTTAATAGTGGAAGAGCAGAGATAAATAGACAATCATACGAACAATTATGCGTTGTAGGAAAAATTGTTTCTGATGCAATACAATTTAAATATATTCAAGTTCCTCAAGTACAAGATACCTTAGTAACATTTTATACTATTGATACTCTAAAAAGTAATTTATCTAAAATGTGCCAACGAATAGTTGAAAAAATCAGGATAGAAGGACACACAGATAATATCCCAATAACAAAAAGATTAGCAAAACAATGGTATAATCAAACAAATTTGAGACTATCATCGGCTAGAGCATTATCAGTAGTTGAGTTTTGGTCATCAAACAGTTGTAATCAGTATAACTTGCCATTAGAACTTAAACAAGAATGGTTTACTACTGTTGGAATAGGAGAATTCTCACCAATAGCAGATAATCAAATACCAGAGGGTCGTAGAAAAAACAGGAGAGTTGAAGTATTTATTGATGCAAATATTGAAATTGACAGTACAATAAAAGTTAAAGATGATATGACTTGTAAAGAATATTTGAAAAGGCAGACTAATGCTCCCAAATTAGAAAAATCTTTCTTGGAAAATATAAAAGAAAAAATTGGAATGAATTAACTATTTAAATGAATAAAAAAATTATTTTTTTCACATTAAATTTATTTATAAATCTTTTATTTTGTTCTCTTGTTCAAACAAAAATTGAAGAAATAAATGATATCAAATATATATCATTAAATCAATTTGCAAAAAACCATAATATTGATGAGTCTTTTTATCCTGAAAAAAACAAATTTTGGATAAATTATTATGGAAATAAAATCATTTTTTCTGAAAATTGTTCATTTGTGAAGTTTAATGAAAAGATTTTTCAAATCAAACGTCCCATAATTTTTAAAAATAAGACTTATTATATTTCGCTTGCATCATTTGATGGTTTATTAAATTCAAGCTCTTTGCCAAATGGTCACATAGATTCCAAAAAAGGGTTTTTAATAACATCAAAACCAGATTTTAATATACATTCAGTAAGTATAAATAGCAAATCGAATGGAAGCAAATTATCAGTTACAACCACTCAAAGGTTTGATGATAATAGTATTTCAGCATCAATTAATAGATCTGGTTGGATGAATATAACAATTCCAAGTGGTATAGTAGATTCAATGAATATTGTAAATTCTAAATTATACGCACCAGTTAGTCAGATTAAATGTATGCAATTTTATGAAGAAAATATAACTTTGAACGGTGATACAACTTATACACCTAAATCAGCTCAAATTTCATTTCTATTAAAGTCAAAAATAGATGATTATGATATTTATCAAAATAAAGAAGGAACTGAAATACAGATTTCTTTAAGAACAAATATTGCTGTAAATGCTGAAAAGATAAAAAAATCAAGAAGTAAGTGGTTGTTCGACTCTGTTGTAATTGATCCTGGACATGGAGGAAAAGATAAGGGTGCAATAGGGCCATCTAATATATACGAAAAAGATGTTAATTTGGCAATTTGTAAAAAGCTTGGGAAGCTTATTGAAGAAAAAATGGGAGTAAGAGTAATTTATACTCGAGAAGAAGACGATTTTATACCATTATGGAAAAGAACTAAAATTGCAAATGAATCTGGAGGAAAAATTTTTATAAGTATTCATGCTAATGCGTCCCCTAAATCAAAAAATGCGAAAGGGTTTGAAACGTACTTATTAAGACCAGGAAAATCACAAGATGCAATGGAAGTAGCCTTGAGAGAAAATGAAGTAATTAAAATGGAAAAAGATGAAAGAAAATATAAAAATTTTTCTGATCCTCAAAATTTAATATTAGCTACAATGGCACAAAATGAATTTTTAAAAGAGAGTGAGGTATTGGCAGATTTAATCCAAAAATCTTTGGATAAAAAATTAACATCTCCGAACAGGGGGGTCAAGCAAGCAGGATTCTATGTTTTAGTAGGAGCATCTATGCCGAATGTACTTGTTGAAACAGGCTTTTTATCAAATAAACAAGAAGCTAGAATGTTGGCTAAATCTGCTTATCAGAAAAAAATAGCGGAAGGTATTTTTGAAGCGTTATTAGATTTTAAAAACAAATATGAAACCTCGTTTACAATGACAAACTAATGAACAACATATCTTATTTACTTGCTTTAGAGTCCCGAGGCATTAAAATGGGATTAAATAGAACAAAAAAACTTCTAAATAGTTGTAAAAATCCTGAAAAAAATTTGAAATGTATACAAATTGCAGGAACTAACGGAAAAGGATCGGTTGCATCCATGTTATCACATACATTGAAAGGATTGGGTTTAAAAGTAGGTTTGTATACATCTCCTCATTTAGTTAACGTTAATGAAAGGATTAGAATTAATGGTCACCCAATTAAAAATAAAGATCTTGAAGATCTTATCAAAAAACATCGAAAAAAAATTGAATTAAATGAAGCATCTTTTTTTGAAGCCATTACATTAATTGCATTTTCATATTTTAAATTAAATAATACTGATATTGCTATTTTAGAAACAGGTTTAGGAGGAAGGTACGATAGTGTAACGGCTTGCAGCCCAGAATTAGTAGTTTTCACTCCTATTTCTATGGATCACAAAGAAATTTTAGGCGATACTATTGAGAAGATTGCTATAGAAAAATCTGGAATTATAAAATTTCAAACTCCCATATTCTCATCAAAGCAAAGAAATACAGTTCAAGATATTCTTATAAAAAAATCAAAAGACAATGATTGTTATATTAGTTTTTGTAACTATGATGATGATATAAAATTGAAATATTTAAAGGGAAAACATCAAAATGAAAACGCTCAATTAGTTTATGATGTATTATCATTTTTGTATAATAATAAGAAGAACATTATTTTAAAAGAATTAGAAAAAACAAAATGGCCTGGTAGGTATCAAGTCATAAAAAAAAATCCTTATATAATATTTGATGTTGGTCATAATGAAGATGGAATAAACGTATTTTTAAATCAATATGAAAAAGAAAGTATTAAAGGTAAAAAATATATAATAATAGTTTTACAAAACAGAAAATCTATAATTAATCAGGTGAAAAGAATTGAAAAACTGTTTGATTTTATTATATGTTCTGAAACAGAAAATAAATATTCTATGGATTCTAAAGTACTTAGCAACAATTTCTTAAAATCCAAAAGTAAAGTAATCAAAAATGTGGAAAATGCGATTCAAACAATAAATGAAAAATTAGATTTAAATGATTCATTGGTAATTATAGGTAGTCATTATTTAGGCAATTCTATTCAAAGAGTTTATAAAAAATCATTTGACTCACTATAAAATATATATTAAATTGAAGTAATTAATTTGTAAATGTATCTACTGATAAATTTTCAGAGATTTCCTAACTTTATCTCGTCAAATCAAATAATCAAAAGGTGAAGAATGAATATAAAAGAGCTAAGAGCCCTAAATGTTAAAGAATTACAAGAGTATGCAAAAAAATTAGGTGAAATAGATATAGCTGGTTTTAAAAAACAAGACTTAATTGAAGTCATATTAAAAAACCAAGCAAAAAACTCAAAAAACAAAGAAATATTTTCTGAAGGAGTTTTAGAAATAATGCAAGACGGTTATGGTTTTTTAAGATCATCAAATTATTGCTATTTGCCCTCACCGGATGATATTTATGTTTCACATTCTCAAATTAAAAGATTTGGATTAAAAACTGGACACTTTATTGAGGGTCAAGTAAGACCGCCCAAAGAAAAAGAAAGATTTTTTGCTTTACTTAGAGTAAATAAAATAAATGGACAAAACCCAGATAAGGCAAAACATAATGTAAGATTTGTAAATCTGACACCATTATTTCCAGAAGAGCAATTAAATTTAGAAATACATGCGAAAGAATACTCCACACGCATAATAGATTTATTATCGCCTATAGGTAAAGGACAAAGAGGTTTGATTGTTGCATCACCTAAAACTGGAAAAACAGTTTTATTACAAAAAATTGCTAATTCTATTACTAAAAATCATCCTGAAGTAAAACCAATAATTCTATTAATAGATGAAAGACCTGAAGAGGTTACAGAAATGCAAAGAGGTGTAGATGCAGAAGTAATAGCTTCTACATTTGATGAACCAGCCGAAAGACACGTGCAGGTTTCTGAAATGGTTATAGAAAAAGCAAGAAGAATGGTAGAAGCTGGAGATGATGTTGTAATTTTATTAGATTCATTAACANGATTAGCAAGGGCACATAATACGGTTATTCCTCATAGTGGAAAAATCTTATCTGGAGGAGTTGATTCTAATGCTTTACACAAACCNAAAAGATTTTTTGGAGCTGCNAGAAACATTGAAGGAGCAGGAAGTTTAACAATAATTGCAACNGGACTTGTAAATACAGGNAGTAGGATGGATGAAGTTATTTTTGAAGAATTCAAAGGAACAGGNAATATGGAGCTTGTGCTTGATAGAGATTTNAGTGAAAAAAGAATNTACCCATCAATAGATATTAGAAAGTCTGGAACTAGAAGAGAAGATAAATTAATGAGACCAAAAGACTTGTCAAGAATTTGGGTGCTNAGAAAATTATTATCNGATATGANTTCTGCNGAAGCAATGGACTTTTTATTAGATAAACTAAANAGAACAAAAAACAATAGAGAGTTTTTTGATTCGATGAACAATTAAATATGTTTACTGATCGAATAAATAGAATAAATCCATCAGCAACATTAGNAATGACTGCAAAAGCAGCAGANTTAAGAGCAAAAAATATAGATGTTATTAATCTTAGTGTNGGAGAACCTGATTTTAATACNCCAAAAAATGTTTTGAACGCAGCAAANAAAGCTATGGATTTGGGATTTACAAAGTANACACCAGGGNCAGGTATTTTAGATTTAAGAAAAGCAATAACAGAAAAATTAGCAAGAGACAATAATTTATTTTATGATCCTTCTNAAGTAATAGTTTCTTGTGGNGGNAAACATTCNCTNTATAATGCTTGNCAAGTTTTATTTCAATCAGGTGATGAAGTAATTATNTTTTCACCTTANTGGGTTTCNTTTCCAGANTTTGTTAGTGTTACTGGAGCAAAACCAATTTTTGTANAAACTAATCCTGACAAACAATATGAGCCTNATTTCAAAGATTTAGAAAAAAAAATTAATAAAAANACAAAGGGAATTATCATAAATTCTCCCTCAAATCCTACAGGNGGAGTATGGTCAAATAATGCAGTAATNCANACGTTNCAAATAGCAAAAAAATATGATTTGTGGGTCTTCTCNGATGAATGTTATGAACAGCTTACATANGATGAAAAATTTANAAGCATTGGAACTTTANCAAAAGAATCGGATAAAATATTGACTTTTCAAAGTTGTTCAAAAACATATTCTATGACAGGTTGGAGAATAGGTTANACNGTAGGANATAAAAATGTAATTAAAGCAATGTCTAAATTNCAGGGACAAAGCACNTCNTGTCCAAATTCTATTGCACAATATGCTGCAANAGAAGCNTTNATTGGAGATCAAAAATTTGTACACAAAATGANAAAAATATTTAAAAGTAGAAGAANNTTAATTGTNAATGGTTTAAATGCTATTGATAATGTTGTATGTGACAATCCAGGAGGAGCATTTTATGTATTTCCTANTNTTGAATACTTTATAGGTAAGGNATATAATAGCATAGNAATTAANTCAGCAGCAGATTTATCAATGCTTTTATTAAATGAAGAAGCAATTGTTACTGTTGCAGGAGATAGTTTTGGAGCANNTAATAATATAAGATTATCATATGCNGCATCAGAACAAAATATAAAAAAATCNTTAGAAAAAATNAAAAAAATATTATCACAAATANATTAATATTATTTTGNAATTATAAAAAAAAATCATTAAAATACTAGGCTGTATTAGATTAAAAAAAAAANAATAAATTACTATGTCAAAAAAATGTAAAATAACAGGAAAAAAACCNTTAGCAGGAAATAATGTCTCTCATGCAAATAATAAAACNAGAAGAAGACAACTNCCTAATTTACAAAATAAAAGTATTTTTGTTCCTGAATTAAATAAAAACGTNAAAATAAAAATTTCAACGAGTGCAATTAAAACTATTGACAAACTTGGATTAATGCCTTANCTCCGNAANAAAGGCTTAACATTAAAGGATATATTATGAAAAAAGACGTCCATCCAAAAGAATANAGATTTGTNGTATTTCAAGATATTTCTTGTGATTATTCTTTTTTNACAAAATCAACTGTCAAAACAAGCGAAACAATAAAATGGGAAGATGGAAAAGAATACCCNCTNTTCAAGATGGAGATTTCTGANAAATCTCATCCATATTTTACTGGAAAACAAAATTTAATTGATACTGCAGGACGAATAGAAAAATTCAACCAAAAATATAATCTTAAAAAAGAAAATTAATTTATAANAAATTAAAAGAATAGGGATTACAAGTTAATCCCTATTTTTATATAAATGAGAAAATTGTTAATTCAAATCAGAAATTCTTTATTGATATTAGTATCTAAATCATCAATTTTAGTGGGAGGTCAAGCNGTTATTGAGGGTGTTATGATGCGTGTTCCAGGATATTATGCAACAGCAGTAAGNAATCCTNAAGGNGNGATTGAATACAAGAGAGANACGTATATNCCTTTNACAGAAAAATATAANTATTTAAACGTACCAGTTATTAGAGGNGCTATACATTTATTTGAATCATTAAAAATTGGAACANAAACTCTTCAATGGTCAGCAGATATTGCTATGCCAGAAGAAGAAAAAACAAATAAGTATTTAGANTATTTGATGAATTTAATGGCAATAGTGTTTGCTNTTTCAATCTTTTTTGGCATTCCNTATATTATTACAAATTATTATTCAGATTNTTATGAATCCGAATTTATTTTTAATTTATTTGCTGGTTTTATTAGAATTGTTTTTTTCATAGTATATTTATTATTAATTAGTAGGTTAGATGATGTTCAAAATTTATTTAAGTATCACGGAGCAGAACATAAAACAGTATACACATTTGAAGCTGGAAANAATTTAGAAGTAAAAGAAACATATAATTTTCCTACACAGCACCCAAGATGTGGTACTAGTTTTATGTTTATTGTAATGATGGTAGCAATATTAACTTACGCAACTATAGATTCTATTTATGTTAACAATATTGGCGAGTTAAATATTTTTAGTAGAATTNNATTGCATTTAGTATTTATACCTNTTGTNTCTGGATTGGGNTATGAATTTNTAAAAATAAGCGCAANATATAANGATAAAATNTTTTTTAAGTATTTAACTAAGCCTGGTATTTGGTTNCAATATATAACAACAAAAAAACCAACTGANAATCAAGTTGAAGTTGCAATATANGCCTTAAAAAAAGCGTTTGGTGATAATTTAAATGATTATATTGGCAAAGANTANAAAGCNGAAGCNATATCTTAATGAAGAATAAATTGCAAGGTATAATTGATAGATACAATCAATTAACTGAATTGCTTACCCAACAAGAANTTATAACTAATAAAGACCAATTTAAAAANATTTCTAAAGAACACAATTCACTAATTGAAATACATCAACTTGCACAAGAATACTTNAAAAAANATAAAGAACTTCAAGAAAATAANGAACTATTAAAATCAGATGATGATGAATTAGTTGATATAGTAAAAGAAGAAATAGCTATATTAAAAAANAATATAAATGAACTTGAAAACCAAATTAAAATTTTATTATTACCAAAAGATGAGAACGANGATAAGAATATAATAATAGAAATAAGAGGTGGAACTGGAGGAGAGGAAGCAGCATTATTTGCATCTGATTTATANAGAATGTATATAAGATTNTCAGAAAATAATAATTGGAANTCGGAAATTATGAATATCAANGGATCNGAAACAGGTGGAATTAAAGAAGCNATTATTAGTATTCAAGGTAAGGGTGTTTACGGAGAAATGAAATTTGAGAGNGGGGTGCATAGAGTACAGAGAATACCNGTGACAGAATCTGGAGGCAGAGTTCATACAAGTGCAGCAACGGTTGCAGTTTTACCTGAAGCTGAAGATGTTGATGTAATAATTAACGATGAAGATATTAAAATAGATACNTATAGNGCATCAGGTGCTGGTGGNCAACATGTAAATAAAACAGAATCTGCAATNAGGATNACACATTTACCATNAAAAATTGTAGTTACCTGNCAAGATGAAAAATCTCAATATAAAAATAAAGAAAAAGCCATGAAGGTTTTAAGGTCAAGAATTTTTGAAGTTAAGCAAAAAGAACAACAAAGTAAAATTGCTGATCAGAGNAAGACAATGGTTTCAACTGGTGATAGAAGTGCAAAAATAAGAACATATAATTTTCCNCAAGGNAGNGTAACTGATCATAGAATAAATTTAACTTTATATAAACTAGAAGAAGTTCTTAATGGTAACCTTAATGAATTGCATGAATCCTTAAANCTTGAGGAAAGAAAACAACAATTATTGAGTGTTTAAAAANTGAAAAAAGAATCCCAAAAATTAAATCAAAATAGAANTTGGANAATNGTTGATTTAATTAAATGGTCTCATCAATATTTAAAATCAAAGTTAATACCAAATAGCAGAAAAGAATCTGAGTGGTTTTTATCNCATATTTATGATTGNNATAGATTGGAATTATATTTAAAATTTGANCAAATAGTNGATGAACAAAAANTAAAATTATTTAAATCATTNATTNTTAGAAGATTAAATAACGAACCATTNCAATATATAATAAANAAAGCACCTTTTTATGGAAGAGANTTTTATGTAAATGAAAACGTGCTTATTCCAAGACCNGAAACTGAAACAATAATCGATATAGTTAAAAATNTTAAAGTTGATTCTATNTTAGATATAGGTACTGGTTCAGGCTGTTTAGCCATAACCCTATCATTAGAAAAAGTAGCAAAGCAAATTTATGCTATTGATAAATNTCAAAATATTTTAGATATAGCAAAAANTAATGCAACAAAAAATNATTGTCAAAACATTTCATTTAATAAGTTAAATATTCTAAATGAAATACCNGATAAGAAATTTAATATTGTCATTTCAAACCCACCTTATATAAGTAAANAAGAATTAAAAAGTTTAGATAGAGAAATTTTAAATTATGAACCNCATAATNCATTAACTGATAATAGCAATGGATTNATATTTTACAAAAGATTTTANAACATTTTTGAAAGTCTAGTATTACCTAATGGAAAATTTATTGTTGAATTTGGAGGNGAAAATCAATTACAAGATATAAGAAANATTTTTAATGATGAAAAATATAATTTAANTTTTCATAAGGACTTAAATGGATCTTATAGAGTTGTTGAAATAATGAAAAATTTAATATGATAAATATTATATTTAATTTAATAAGACCTTTGAATGTATCTATTGGCATATGTTCAGTTTTAATTATTTTTAATTCTTTCTCACTAAACAAAACATTATTTTTAACATTACTAGTTGTTGGCTGTTTTATAGCTTCAAGTAATATTATAAATGATCTCTTTGATCAAAAAACCGATAAAATAAATAAAAGAAAAAAAATCCATTCTGAACAAATTATTTATGTATATACATATTTAATACTTTTACTTATGATTGGAATTTTAGCTTCTTTACAGCTGAATATAAATTCTCAAATAATTTCATTATTTATAGTGCTTCCATTGATTTTTTTATATACTCCAATTTTTAAGGGTATACCATTTTTAGGAAACTTCATTGTTAGTCTTTTAGTAGCGTTGGTTTTTGTTTATGCAGAAGTCTCTATTTTTGATAATGTAAAGATATCAATTTTACCTTTTTTTTTATCATTATTTTTAATGTTAATAAGAGAAATTATCAAAGATATTGAAGATGTCAAAGGAGATAAGATTTCTCAAATTAAAACGATGCCAGTTGTAATGGGAAGAAAGTTTAGTATTAGAGTGTCAATTCTTTTGATGTTAAGTTTTAATATATTGTTGATCAGTTTATATTTTAGTCATTTTAATAATTACAAATATTTATTAGCAATAAATTTAGGTGTAATTTTACCTAATAGCTATTGTGTATTTTATTTAGTTAAAAATCAGATTAAATCTAATTTTAGACACGTGCAAAAAATACAAAAAACAACTATTATTATGGGTTTGATAACGCTAATTATAATAAGGAATAATTTATAATGTCATCTGAGTTTGTACATTTACATAATCACACAGATTACTCTCTCCTTGATGCAGCTCAATCTGTAGAAATGCTTTGCGACAGAGTTGAAGAGTTAAAAATGGATACAATAGCAATCACCGAACATGGAAATTTATTTTCAATGATTCCTTTCTATAAACATGCAATAAAAAAAGGTATTAAGCCCATTATTGGATGTGAATTATATGTTGCTATTGATTCTCATAAAAAAAAAGAGAGAATTCCAGGTAAAGGTTTAGGATACCACCACTTAGTTTTATTGGTTCAAAACGAATTAGGTTATAGAAATTTAATGAAGTTGGTTTCTATTGGTTATTTAAATGGATTTTATTACAAACCAAGAGTAGATAAAGAATTATTAAAAAAATATAATCAAGGTTTGATTGCAACTTCAGGCTGTTTGAAAGGTGAAATTAATGAGTATGCTTATTTGGGAGAATATGAAAATGCAAAAAAAGCAGCAATAGAACACTCAGAAATTTTTCCCGGTAGGTTCTTCTTAGAAGTTCAAGATCATAATATAAGTGAAGAAAAAGCTACTCACCCAATTATTAAAAAGTTATCATCCGAATTGAATTTACCTATGGTGGCAACTAATGATTGTCATTATGCAAGATGCGAGCATTGGGAAGCTCACGATATATTATTTTGTTTGGGTACTCAAAAAAAAAGAGATGATACTAATAGATTAAGTTATGAGCCTGAACAATTTTACATAAAATCTCAAGATGAAATGCATCAAAAATTTAGCTCATTTCGTGGTGCAATTGAAAACACACGTAAAATAGCAGATATGTGCGATTTCAAAATTCCTATGGGAAAATTGCATTTGCCAAGATTCCCAATTCCAAAAGAATACAATACCGATGACCCAGATAAGTATTTAAGAATCATATGTGAAAAAAATATCAAGTTAAAATATGATAATGCAGATATCAAGGCAATAAATAGATTGAATTTTGAATTAAATGTGATAAAAAAGATGGGATTTGCGGGTTATTTTTTGATTGTCATGGATTTTATAGATTATGCAAAATCTAATGATATTCCAGTAGGTCCTGGAAGAGGTTCAGCTGTAGGATCTATTGTATCATATGTTACAGGAATAACTGATATAGATCCACTAAGGTATAACTTGCTATTTGAAAGATTTTTAAATCCCGATCGAATATCAATGCCTGATATTGATATAGATTTTTGCATTGAAGGCAGGCAAAGTGTAATAGATTATATTAAAACAAGATATGGAAATGAATCTGTTTCACAAATTATAACTTTTGGTAGAATGAAAGCCAAATCTGTACTAAGGGATGTTGGTAGAGTGCTTGATATGCCTTATGATCAAGTTGATAGAATTGCGAAGTTAATCCCAGATGATTTAAAAATAACTTTAGACAAAGCATTTAAAAAAAATAAAGAATTTTCAGAAATAAAAAATATAGATCAAACACATGAAAACTTAATTGAGTACTCTAGAATTTTAGAAGGTTTAAATCGACATGCATCTGTTCATGCGGCTGGAGTTGTAATAGCACCAGGAGATTTGACAAAATATATACCGCTATACAAATCAGCATCTACAGGAGATGTAACTAGTCAGGTAGATATGAATGGTTTAGAAGATCTTGGGTTGCTAAAAATGGATTTTTTAGGTCTGAGAACTTTAACAGTTATTGATAAAACAGTAAAAATGATTTTAAAAAATCATAATATAAAAATTGATATAGAAAATCTTGAATTAAATGACCAAAAAACGTATAAATTATTTTCTAAAGGTCAAACAGTTGGAATTTTCCAATTTGAATCTGGTGGAATGCGAGAACATCTTAAAAATTTACAACCATCGTGCTTAGAGGATTTAATAGCTATGAATGCATTGTATAGGCCTGGTCCTATGGAAAATATTCCTGAATTTATAAATAGAAAAAAGGGAGTTAAAAAAATTTCATATTTGAGTGATTCTTTAAAACCAATTTTGAAAGAAACATATGGAATAATAGTTTATCAAGAGCAAGTAATGCAAATTGCTTCAGAAGTTGCAGGATTTACATTAGCAAAAGCAGATATTATGAGAAAAGCAATGGGAAAGAAAAAAATTGATGAAATGGCAGCTATCAAGGTTGATTTTGTTGATGGTGCAACAAAAAAAGGCTTCGATAAAAAACATTCAATTGAGATTTTCGATCTTGTAGAAAAATTTGCACAATATGGTTTTAACAAGAGCCATTCTACAGCATATGCGCTTGTAGCATATAGGACCGCATGGTTGAAAGCTCATTATCCTGCAGAATTTTTAGCTGCTACAATGACAACTGAGATGAATGATACAAAAAGAATAGTTTCATTAATTGAAGAAGCTAAAAATTTAAAAATTGATATTATTCCACCCAATGTTAATCAATCTAAACCAGATTTTAGCGTTAATCAAAAATCACAAATTATATATGGATTAGCAGCTATCAAAAATATTGGATATAAAGCATCCGAATTAATTTACCAACAAAGAAAAATTGAACGAGGATTTCAATCATTTTTTTCAATGTGCAAATCATTATCTAATGGTGTCATTAATAAAAAAATATTAGAAAGTTTAGTTATATCGGGAGCATGTGATTCTTTACATGAAAATAGGGCACAAATGTTTGGGGTTATTGAGGATGCATTAAAATTTTCTCAAAATTTTAAAAATAATCAAAATCAAAATCAGGAAAGTTTATTTTCAGATAATGAAGATGGCGTAATAATTGAACCAGTTATTCCAAAAATTGAAGAATGGAAAAAGAATGATTTATTAGCTAAAGAAAAAGAAATTTTGGGTTTTTATTTATCTGGAGATCCTGTTGCAGATTACAATGATGATATTAAAGAATTATCAATTATAAAGAATAAAAATCAAAATAAAGAAATAATAAGAACTGGTGGTATTGTTGTTACAAAAAAAGTTTTATATGATAAAAGAAATAAGCCATGGGCTATCATTGAATTAGTTAATAAATTTCTAAAAATTGAAGTTTTTGTTTTTGCAAAGGAATATGATAAGTTTTCAGATTTAATTGAAAAAGATAGTTTAATCTTTGTTTCTGGCACGCCATCAAAAAAAAATACGAGCAATGATGTAATTAAGTTAATAACCAACTCAATATACCCATTAGAGATTGCAAGAAAAGTTCTAACAAAAAATATTAATATTGTTTTTCAAGATAGCCATGCTAGACAATCATTAAACGATATTTTAGACATAGTTAAAAAAAATAAAGGCAAATATAAGTTAATTCTTCATTTTAAATATGGAGATAGTCAATCACAGAAAATAGTTTCAAGAAATTACTTTGTTTCAAACAATAAGAATTTTATTAAGGATTTAAGAAATGTTCTTGGAAAAAATAATGTTTGGATTAATTAATATATGATATGTTTAATTCAAAGAGTGAATAATGCTGAAGTTAAAATAAAAGATAAAAGTTACTCAAAGATTAATAAAGGACTTCTTATTTTTTTAGGAATAGAAAAAAGTGATAGAAATGAAGACCTAGACCACGTTGTAAAAAAGACTGTAGGTTTACGTATTTTTTCGGATCAAAAAGATAAAATGAATTTATCTGTTCAAGATGTAAAAGGACAGATTTTAATTGTTAGTCAATTTACATTATGTGCTGATATTAGCAAAGGTAAAAGACCCAGTTATTTTAATGCTGCGTCTCCTCAAAAAGCAGAAAAGTTATACTTAGATTTTATAAAAAAAATTCAAGATTTACATTTAGATGTAAAAACAGGTAAATTTGGAGAAAGTATGGAAGTAAAAATTAATAATAATGGACCAGTAACAATAATAATTAATAGTAAAGATAAATTATGAAAATTAGAGTAATTATGGCAAAGCCAGGTCTTGATGGACATGACAGAGGTATCAAAGTACTGGCACGTGCATTTAGAGATGCAGGAATGGAAGTCATATATTTAGGTTTAAGACAAACACCTGAAATGATTGTTACTGCGGCATTACAAGAAGATGCTAATGTGATTGCGTTGTCTACTTTAAATAATACACATATGACTGTTTTTCCTAAAGTTTTAGATTTAATTAAGAAAAATAAGATGCAAAATATACTATTAACTGGGGGAGGAATAATTTCAAAAACAGATATGGAAAAACTTAATAATATAGGTATTGGTAAATTATTCGGTCCAGGAACTCCGATTCAAGAAACAATAGAATATATAACAAATTGGGTTAAAAATAATTATGACCAATGATATCAAAATAAATGATATTAAAGATATGGAAAAATATTTTTCTAATAATTTAAAAAGTCCTTTGTTTCCTATTCTTGCAGATCTTTATTATGAAAAAGGGGATTATATAAGATCACAAAAAGTTTGTCAGATTGGTATAAAATATAATCCTGAGTCCACTGTTGGATATTACATATTAGCTAAAATATCATTAATAAAAGAAGAATTGAAAAAAGCTGAAGAATTGCTTTTAAAATCAATTTCTCTTGATGATCTTAATATAAATTCTATGAATTTATTGCTCTCAGTACAAATTGAATTAAATAGAAATAAAACCATTATTAAAAAAAATGTGGATAAAATTGTTGAATTAGATCAAAAAAATATAGAATGTAAAAAATGGTTAGAAGATAATTATAAAAAAAAAATTAAAAGTAAAACTCAAAAGAAGATTGTAAACGAAAAAAACAAAGAAATAAATAAAAAAACAAAAAACTCAATAACAGAAATTCGAGAAAAAGTTGAAAAAAAAGCAATAAAAAAAGAAAATATAAAAGTAAATGATGCACTAGCATCTATGACTTTATTTAATATTTATAAGTCTCAAGGATATTACGAAGAAGCTTTAAAAGTATTAAATATTTTAAAGGCTAAAGATACGAAAAATAAAAAAATTCAACAAGAAATTGATATTTTGATAGAATTAATTGGAAAGATGCAATAAACATGAACATATATGAAAAAAGGGTTAATTTAGTTAAAAATAAAATAGCTGAACAAAATTTAGATGGCTTGTATGTTACAAATTTAACAAATGTAAGATATTTAACGGGTTTTACAGGCTCTGCAGGTTCTGTATTAATACTAGAAAAAAGTCAACATTTTTTTTCAGACACTAGGTACGATGAACAATCAAAAGATCAAATTAAAAACTGCCAAATTCATATGATTGAAAATGGATATGAGCAGACTATAAAAAAAAACAATATTTTATCTAATGATATTAGAATTGGCTTTGAAGCTGAACATACTTCGTATCATTCATATCAAAGCTTAAAAAGCATTTTGAATAATGTAAACTTGCATGAGACATCTCAAATTGTTGAGTACATCGCTGCTATAAAAGATAGTAGTGAAATTGAATCATTGAAATCTGCTATAGAAATTACTGATGAAGTTTTTAATCAAATTATTCCAGATTTAAAAGAAGGTGCAGTTGAAAAAGAAATAGCAGCCAAAATATCGTATCTTTTTAAAATGAATGGAGCCGAAGGAGATAGCTACGATCCAATTATAGCTAGTGGTTTTTTAGGAGCGCTTCCACACGCTAGACCTTCAGAAAAAAAATTTGAAAAAGGTGATTTTGTTGTTATGGATTTTGGTGCCCTGTACCAAGGATATCATGCAGACATGACCAGAACTATTGTTATAGGTGAAGCAACATCAAAACATCATGAAATTTATGATATAGTATTAAAATCACAATTAAATGGTATAAGAGTTGCAAAAGAAGGAGTGACTGGTGAGCAAGTTGACTTGGCTTGTCGTGATATTATTACTAAGGCAGGATATGGAAAAGAATTTTGTCATTCCACTGGTCACGGTATAGGATTAGAAGTTCATACTTATCCAAGATTAAGTATTCATAATAAAAAGCCATTATTAAAAAATTATGTTGTAACGATTGAACCAGGAATTTATATACCATCTTGGGGTGGTGTAAGAATAGAAGACGACTGCTTAATCAGAGAAAAAGATTGTTTGCCATTAAATCAATCAACTAAAGAAATGTTAATTTTAAATTAATTGCACTATACAAACTTTAATGAATTATTTTTTATTAATAATTACAACTTTTTTGATTTTTGAATATGTTCTAGAAATTTTTTCAAAATATTATAATTTAAAGTATTTAAAAGCTAACTTACCTAAAGAGTTTAATAATTTTTACAGTCAAAAAAAATATGCCTCATCGCAAGAATACACAAAAGAAAATATAAAGTTTTCAATTTATACATCAACAACAAATTTATTAATAATGTTGTCAATAATTTCATTGGGAGGATTTAATTATTTAGATCTATTTTTAAGAAATTTTAATATAAAAAATGATATATTGCTTGGAGTGCTATATTTTGTTATTATAATTTTATTTAATACAATTTTGTCACTTCCCAAATCATATTATTCAATATTTTACATTGAACAAAAATATGGTTTTAATAAATCTTCTAAATCTTTATTTATTTTAGACACTATAAAACAAATAATTTTATCACTAATTATTGTATCAATAATAATTTTTTTATTGCTTACATCATATGAATATCTCGAAACATATGCTTGGTTTTTTTGTTGGATTTTTTTATCGATAATAATTGTTCTTATGCCAATTATTTATATTAATGTAATTGCTCCATTTTTCAATAAATTTCAAAAATTAGAAAACGGAACATTAAAAGAAAAAATACAATATTATTCACAAAAGGTTAAATTTCCGTTACAAGAAATTTATATTGTTGATGGTTCTAAGCGATCTTCACATTCAAATGCATATTTTACTGGATTTGGTTCTAATAAAAGGATTGTTTTGTTTGATACATTATTAAAAAATCACTCAGATGATGAAATAATTGCTATCATTGCACATGAGGTAGGTCATTTCAAGAAAAAACATATTATAACCAATACTATAATTTCCATCTTTTCTATTGGTACCATGTTTTACTTACTAGATTTTTTTATAAAGAATAAATTACTTTTTGATGCATTTCAAATGGACTACATATCCAATTATGCAGGAATTGTATTTTTTTCTATTTTATATTCTCCCATAAATATGGTTTTAAGTATAATATTAAATGCTTATTCAAGAAAAAATGAATATGATGCAGATAAATATTCGGTTGAAACAATAGATGATAAAAAAAATCTTATTTTAGCACTGAAAAACTTATCTGTGTCAAATTTGAGTAACTTGACCCCCCATCCATTTTACGTCTTTTTAAACTATAGTCATCCTCCTATATTAAAACGTATTGAAGCTATACAAAATCTTAAATAATTTTAAACCAAATTTTGTTTTTGTTTTGTTTCTTGGTTTAATATTTTCAGACAATAAACATCCAATTTTTTTATTACATGGATTTATGGGTTGGGGAAAGAATGAATTGGATGACTTTTTTTATTGGGGAGGAAAATTTGATTTAGAAGAACACTTAATAGAAAATGGATATGAAGTCTATACTTTATCAGTAGGTCCAGTTTCATCAAATTGGGATCGAGCTATAGAGGCTTATTATCAAATTAAAGGAGGTCAAGTTGATTACGGTAAAGGCCATTCTGAAAAATATAATATAATACAAAAACCCAATAAAAAAAACTTCGATGGTTTATATCCTGAATGGAATGAACAAAATCCTGTTCATATAATTGGACATAGTCAAGGTGGACAAACTGCTCGAATGCTTGAATATATTTTAAATAATGAATTGCCACTTGAAGAATCCTATCTGTTACAAGAAAAACAAAAAAATTGGATAAAAAGTGTTACTACAATTTCTACTCCACATAACGGAACTACAATTGCTCCAATTATACAAAATTTTTTTCCTAATATTCAATCAACTATAATTTGGCTAGATATTATCTCCCCAAAAATGTATTTCGATTTTGATCTCGATCAATGGTCATTAAGCCGAATCGAAAATGAAAGTTTGATTAATTATATACAGAGAATAAAAAAATCACCGATCAAAGATACAAAAAATTTTTCATATTGGGATTTATCTGTAGAAGGCTCAAAACACTTTAATACTTTATATCAAACTGATCCTAAAACTTTTTATTTTACATTTGCTACTACTAATAATACTCAGCCTAAGTTAAGATATTCCATTCAATCCAATTTAATGCATAATAATAAAAATTTTTCACGAGCCTGGAAAGAAAACGATGGATTAGTAAATACAATATCAATGATTGGACCAGAAAATGCAAAAAAAAAAGATTTTAACGGTGAACCTGAAAAAGGGATATGGCAATTTATTGGAAAGGTATATTTAGACCATAATGAAATCATTGGACATAATGTAAATCAAGCAAAATTAGATGTTGTTAAATTTTTATTTATGAATCATTGTAAACTTCTTTATACTTTAGATTGATGTTATGTTAGAGATAAAAGGGATATTATTTGATTTGGATGGCACAGTTATAGATTCTGAAAGGCTATATCAAAAAGCTGAAATTAAATTATTTAAAGAATATGGTATTGACATACCAGATGAGGATTGGAAAATTTTTAGAGGGTGCAGTGAACAAAATTTTTATAAAATTTCAATGAAAAGATATAACATTAAAGAACAAAGAGAAATATTTATAGAAAAAGGAAGGCAGTATATCAAAAAAGAATTTAAATCTTCATTAAGTTACAAAAATTCATTTAAGGATTTTTACAATTATATAAAATATAAATATAAATTAGGTTTAGTTACAGCCAGCCCTAAACACAGTTTTGATTATGTAGATAGTATATTGGGAATTACAAACTATTTTAAGAATGTTATCACAAATGATGATTGTAAAAATAGTAAGCCTCATCCTGAACCATATTTAAAAATGATGTATCTGTTAAATTTAGATCCAAGAGAAACTTTAATAATTGAAGACTCTATTAATGGTATAAGTTCAGCAAAAGCTGCAGGAGCAAATGTGGTATCAATAACAGGTTCTATAGATATTAAGGATATGCCTATTGTTTTTAGAGTGATAGAAGATTTTAATGAGCTTAGAGATATTGTGTGAAATGTTTTTTATTTGTAAAGTACAACTATGTTAATGTTAGAAAATATAAACGATTTAAATCTTTATTATACTATTACTTTAAGAAAATTAGCATTAAAGAATAATATAACCTTTGAACAAGCTAAATTTCTAACTAACATACCGTATGATGGTATAATATTAACTAGTTTCGCAAAAAAACTTGGAATTGATAATAGTACTTTGACAAGAAACATTAATAAATTAATTGAAAATGATCTTATTAAAATCAATAAATCAGAATTAGATCAAAGAAAGAAAATACTAAAATTATCATCTTTAGGTATTCAAATGGTTAATGAACTAGAAATATCCTTTTCAAAAGAATTAATTGAAATCAAAAAATATTTGAGTTCTGATGATGTTTTAAAAATAAAGAATTCATTAGAAAAACTTAATTGGGCAATTGATTGTTTATATAATGACTAATAATTTATTTTCTATAAAATTATTAGATTGGTTCAATCTTAATAAGAGAAAATTGCCATGGAGAACAAAAAAAAATTTTTATAGAATTTGGGTTTCAGAGATAATGCTGCAACAAACTCAAGTAAAGACAGTAATACCTTATTTTAAAAATTGGATAAAAAAATTTCCTGATTACAGAAGCGTTGCATATGCTAAAGAAGACGATGTATTAAAATCATGGGAAGGTTTGGGATATTATTCTAGAGTAAGAAATTTTAAAAAATCTTGTGAACTATTAGTAAAAAATAAAATAAACATAAATGAAATCTCCTATTTAGAGTTTTTAAAATTTCCAGGGGTAGGAAATTATACAGCTTCAGCTGTTTTTTCTATAATCCATAATCAAGTTCATCCAGTAATTGATGGTAATGTCAAAAGAGTAATAAGTAGGATTTTAAGGTTAAAAAAAAAATCCAGATAGTTGCATTCTGCAAATTAATGACTATTTAAATACTAAAATATGTCAAAAAGAACCTGGTAAGTTTAATGAAGCAATTATGGAATTAGGTGCAACCATATGTAAACCGCAAAATCCAAATTGTCTTATGTGCCCAATAAATGAAGACTGTAATGGATATAAACTAAATGATTTTATGTTTTATCCGATTAAAAAAGAAAAAAAGAAAAAACCACATTATAATGTATCCGCTGGAATTATATGGGATGATGATTATATAATTATATCCAAGAGAAAATCATCTGGTATGCTTGGAGGGTTATGGGAATTCCCCGGAGGCAAGATTGAAAAAAAAGAAACACCAGAAGAATGTTTAAAACGTGAGGTTAAAGAAGAAATTAATATTAATATAAAAATAAATAAATTTTTTGGCAAAATTAAACATGAATATAGTCACTTTTCTATTACATTGAATGCTTTTGAATGTACATATATTAGTGGAAAAATAAAAGCAATAGAGTGTTCAGAGGTTAAAAAAATTAAATTAAATGATATATCAAAGTATCCTTTTCCCAAAGCAAATCATAAAATTTTTAAATTTTTAAAAACAAGCTAAATGTACTATTTTTTTTATCTATACACCGTTTTAATATCTATAGTAGGATCAGCTTTAATGTTTTTTGGTGGTTTTATAGTATTTATTTTAACACTAATTTTCCCAAAATTTACCTATCCAATACTAAAATTTTTTTCAAAAATATTCGTTGTTTGTCTAGGTGTAAAAGTTAAAATTGAGGGTAAGTTTCCTAAAGATGGTCCTTTTATTATAATGGCAAACCATTCAAGTATGATTGACCCTTTTCTTTGGGGAACCTTTATGGAGGGCAAATTTACTGGCATAGTTGCAGATACTAATCTCAAATATCCTGTTTATGGCTGGATTTTAAAAAGAGTAAATGCTGTTGTGATAAATAGAAAAAACAGAAAAGATTCTATTAGAAGAATGCAAAATGCTGAAAAAGTATTAAAAAAAGGTATACATATAGGAATTCATCCTGAAGGCACAAGAACATTAACTGGTAAAATGAATCCACTAAAAAAAGGAGGATTTTATATGGCTAAAAATACAAATACACCAATATTACCTGTTGGTTTTGATGGGGCATTTAATTTTAAACCGAAAAATAGATTTTTTATAAAACCAACAACAATAATTATAAGAATCGGTGATAAAATTTCTAACACGCTTTATCATAGCAAATCAATTGAAGATTTAATTGAAATAACAACTATACAATTAAAAAAATTATCAGGAGAAATAAATTAAAAATTTAAATATTCCTTTTATAAAAGCACATGGAAATGGAAATGATGTTATATTATTTTTCGAAAATGAATGTAACGATGACATTAGAAATAGTTCTTTTATTAAAAATATATGTAATCGTAGAACTGGTGTAGGGGCAGATTGTATCATTATAATATCAGAATGTAATGATTTTGATTTTAAAATGGATTATTATAATTCTGATGGAACTTGGGAAACATTTTGTGCTAATGGAGCTAGATGTGCAGTTAAATTACTCTATGAAAAAAAATATATTAAAGAAAAATCATCATTTTTGTCTGGAGATGGAATTCACGAAGCATTAATAGTTAAAAAACAAGTATCTATAAAAATGAACACTCCAAAATTTTTATCAGATAGGGTAGTTGTAAAAGGTTACGAAGGTTATGTTATTGATTCTGGCGCAATGCATTTTTGCACTCAAATAAATAAAGTTTATAAAATGAAAAACTTAGGGGAACTTGGGAAAAAAATAAGAAATTCAAAAATATTCAAACCAAAGGGTGTAAATGTAAATTTTTTTGAAAAAATAAATGATAGCACATTAAAGGTTATTACATATGAGAAAGGTGTGGAAAGATTGATGCTTTCTTGTGGATCTGGTTCACTTGCTGCTTTATTTTATGCAAGCAAACATACTAATTTTAAAAATGAGGTAGATTGTGTATCAAAAGGAGGAAATTTAAAAATTTCATTTGATAAAAACTGGAAAAATGTATGGATATCAGGAGAAGCAGTATTGCTATTTGAATCTTTTATCAATCTAAAACATTTTATATAACATTATATTTCTCTCCAATTTTAATAAAAGCCTTTATTGCTTCATTTAATTGCTGTTGGGAATGAGCCGCACTAATTTGAACACGAATTCTAGCTTCTCCTTTTGGTACAACTGGATATGAGAATGCAATAACATATATACCCTCGTCTAATAAATCATCAGCTATTTTTTTAGCTATTTTAGCATCACCAAACATAACAGGAACAATTGGATGAACCCCAGGTTTTATATTAAAATTTGCTTCTTCCATTTTATTTCTGAAATAGAGTGTATTTTTTTCTAATTTATCTCTTAGAGATGTATTATTAGAAATTAAATCAATACATTTAATGGATGCTGTTACAATAGCTGGTATAAGTGTATTACTAAACAAATAAGGTCTTGAGCGTTGTCTTAAAATATCAATAATCTCTTTTTTACTTGAGGTAAAACCACCTGATCCTCCTCCCATAGCTTTTCCCAAAGTTGATGTAACTATATCTACTCTATCAATAACATTACAATGTTCTATAGATCCTCTACCAGTTTTTCCAAAAAAACCTGTTGCATGACAATCATCGACCATTGTCAAAGCATTATATTTTTCAGCTAGGTAACATATTTCATCAAGTTTAGCAACATATCCATCCATTGAGAAAATACCATCTGTCGCTATTAATCTGATTTTATTTGATTGAGTTTTTTTTAAGCAATCTTCTAATTCATTCATATCACTATTTTTATAACGATATCTTTCGGCTTTTGATAGCCTTATACCATCAATAATAGATGCATGATTCAGTTGATCTGATATTATTGCATCTTCAGGTCCTAGAATTGTTTCAAACAAACCACCATTTGCATCAAAACAAGACGTATATAAAATTGTATCTTCTTTCTTAAGAAAATTAGATATTTTTTCTTCAAGTTTTTTATGTATGGTTTGCGTACCACAGATAAATCTAACAGAACTTAAACCAAGACCCCAGTTGTCTAAACCATCTTTTGCAGCTTGGATTAAATCTTTATTATTTGAAAGTCCCAAATAGTTGTTAGCACAGAAGTTAAGAACATTTTTATTTTTTACGATAATTTCTGTATTTTGAGGAGAATTAATTACTCTTTCATCTTTATATAGACCTTCTTTTTTGATATCATTTAATTCATTATTTAAATGGTATATTAAATCACTCATATTGACTCCTAATTTTTGGTATTAAATAGTCTTTAAAGGAATTTTCAAAATTGTATTTTGGAGAAAATTTCCAATCTGACATTGCTGCATTAAAATTTACGTCTTCAGGCCAACTATCAACCATAGATTGTCTTTTTAAATCTACACTAAATTCGATTTTCGCATTTTTATAATATTTAATTATTATATTTTTAAAATCGAGTGCTGATACACTGTATGATCCAACATTATAAATCATTTTAGATAGTTTATCTTTTTGGGTTGACATTAATTTTATTATTGATTCAATAGCATCATCCATTATCATAAATGGAAGGATTGTATTTTCATTCACAAAACAAGTATATAATTCGTTAGAAGCAGCTGCATGTAACATTTCAGGAGCGTAATCTGTTGTGCCACCAGTTGGTAATGTGTCAGCGCTTATTAATCCTGGAAAGCGGATTGCCCTAAAGTCTATCAACCCTGGCTTGTAATTTTTTGATAATCTATTGTAATAAATAGAATAGTATCTACCTAGATGTTCAGAATATAATTTGTTACATCCATACATAGTTTCAGGTAAACAAAATTGATTTTCGTTGATTTTTCCTGCTAAATTTTTATTTTTTAATCCATTTAACCCATATACAGCAATTGAGCTTGGGAAAAAAAACTTAACTGTATGATTATTCTTTTTTGCTTGATCTATTGCTAGATTAAATAATTTTAATGTACCATTAACATTAACGTCTTGTGCTAATTGCGGTGAATGTTCTGCTTTGCTGCTTAATAATGCAGCCAAATGATAAATTTGGGTTATTTTATATTTATCATTTATTAGCGATATAATATTTTCATCTAGTATACTTCCATTTATACTAGCTGCTACTAGAGGTTTTATTTGATTATTAACATCATTAATATCTAAACAAATAATATTTTTATTTTTAAGTTTGGATAATTTTTTTATTAAACCGTGACCCATTTCTCCATTGGCACCTGTAATTAATATAGATTCTATCATACTTATAATTTATATTTGATTTGAATTTGATGAAACATATTAGTAATATTTATTTAATTCATTTTTAAATTATAATCCATGCTTATAAGATTATTAATATTTTTAAAAATAGTTTTTTTGGGTTGTGCAATTGAACAGCCATACGAATCTAATAGTTTGACTGATGAAGAAAACATAAATTTTGATTTACCTACTTTAGGGTCTGACCAAACATTGGATATTATGACTTGGAATATAGAAAATTTTCCCAAAACAAATATGACTAGCTTTTATTTAGAAAGTATAATAAATAGTATAAATATCGATCTTATAGCACTACAAGAAATTACAGATCAAAATGAATTTAATAACCTTGTATCTAATTTAGATGGAAACTGGCTAGGTTTTAGATCTGAAAACACACTATATGGAGAATTAGCTTACTTAATTAATCAAGATAACTTAATACTAACTCAAAATCCATACATGTTAACTAGTTCATATTTTAATGATTTGAGTTCATCTGATTTTGAATATATATTTTCGTATAGAGCTCCATTTGTTCTAAATATTAATTTTCAAAATAAAGATTATGTTATTATAAATATACATTATAAGTGTTGTGGAGATGGTATATTAGAAAATGAAATAAGTTACGATGAAGAGTTTAGAAGATTTCAATCTTCTAAATATCTTAAAAAATTTATTGACGAAGAATTTAATGATGAATCTGTAATTATTTTAGGTGATTTTAATGATAATATAAATGATGATATAGATAACAATATTTTCATTGAATTTATAAATGATGATAATAATTATTATTTTGCTGATACAGATATTGCAAATGGTAGTACTTCAAATTGGTCTTTTCCAACTTGGCCAAGTCATTTAGATCATATATTAATTACTAATGAATTATTTAACTTCTATAATAATGATATGATTTTTACATTTAAAATTGATAATTATGTTGGCTGGAATTTCTATGAAACATACATATCAGACCATAGGCCCGTTATAATTAAAATATCTGGATATTAAATTTATGATTTATAAAAAAGATTATATTAAAAATGTAGATAGAATATGGAGATTAAATTTTATAAACTCTGTAACTGGTATAAAACCTGCAAATTTAATAGGTTCTAAATCAAAAAAAGGCAAAGAAAATCTTGCAATATTTTCTTCAGTTGTTCACCTAGGATCTAATCCAGCTTTATTAGGTTTTGTAATTAGACCCCAACATAAGAAAAAGAGTCATACTTATTTAAATATACAAGAAACTCAATATTTTACCATTAACAGTATTACAAAGTCATTTTATCAAAAAGCACATCTGACATCATCAAAAATTTTAGAATCAGAATTTGATACATTCAATATAGATAAAGAATATATTGAAGATTTTCACGCACCTTTTGTAAAAAATAGTCCTTTAAAAATAGGTATGAGAATCGAAAATCTAGTTAATTTGCCTAATGGCTGTAAATTTATTATTGGTTCAATAGAATTAATTTCAATCATAGATTCACATGTTGATTCAGCTGGAAAAATTGATTTAGATCAATCTGATATAGTTGGAATATCAGGATTGAATAGCTATTATAGTTTGAGTTTTTTAGATTATTTACCGTATGTAGGAAATAAAAATAAAATAAAATAAAATTGATCAGTTCTATTTATTTTTTAATACAAATTTAATTAATTTATTTGAAATTCTATCTTTTCTATCTTTTTTCAAATTAATAAACGTCTTATTTTTGGAAAAAACAGTTACTCTATTGGTATCAGATTCAAATCCTGCACCGTCTTCATTGGCATAATTTAATACAATAAAATCAGCATTTTTGTTTTTTAATTTAATAAGAGCATTATTTTTCCCATTGTTAGTTTCCAGAGCAAATGCTATAATTTTAGCTTTAGTTTTACCATTGAGAGACTTTAAAATATCAGGATTTTTTTTCAAATTAATAGAAATATTATTTTTATTTTTTTTTATTTTAAATTTACTAAAATTTTTAATTTTATAATCTGAAATTGCAGCAGTCATAAAAATATAATCTGCATCATTGCAATATTTTAAAACTTGATTATGCATTTCATTAGCATTTTCTACATTTATCGAATTAACTCCAGTAGGTATATTTAAAGATGTTGGACCAGAAATTAATATTACATTGCCTCCCATCTTATACGATTCATGAGCTATAGCATAGCCCATTTTCCCACTTGACCTATTTGATATAAAACGCACAGGATCAATATTTTCTCTTGTTGGCCCAGCTGTAACTAAAATATTTTTATTTTTTAAAGGTTGAGGGTAATCAAATAATTTTCTAATTTCAAATATGATCGATTTTATTGCAGGCAATCTGCCTTTTCCTGTATGTAAGCTAGCAAGCTGACCATCTTCTGGCTCCATAACAATTTTCCCCATTTTTTTTAATTGGTTTATTGCATTTTGTGTTGCTTGATTAGACCACATTCTGTTGTTCATCGCTGGAGCAAATAATAAAGGTTGTTCGCAAACTGATAATGTTGTGGATATAATGTCATCAGCTATACCAGAAGCGACTTTACAAATTATATTTGCTGTTGCAGGTACTACTACGATTAAATCAATTTCAAAGGCCATTTCAATATGCTCAAGACCACCTATTGGTGAATTAGGAAAAAGGTTAGTCAAAACCTTTTCACCTGATAAGGCTGCAAATGTTGATGAACCAATAAATTTTTCAGCTGAGGATGACATCATAACTTGGATATTAGCTCCTTCTTTTTTTAGAATTCTTATAAGTTCACAAGTTTTAAAAGCAGCAATTGAACCAGTTACACATAACAGAATTTTTTTACCTTTAAAAGAATTCATTTTTTTATGCAAATCATTAAACCATCTCTAATGGGCATTAAAAAATTTAAACATTTAATATCATTATTAATAAAATCTCCTGCGTTTCTTAATGATTTTGATTGATCGTCATTAGGTTGAATTACAGAACCGCTCCATAACATATTGTCTAAAACAATGACCCCACCTTTTTTTACTAAATTCAATGATTTTTTATAATAGTTCACATAATTTGTTTTATCTGCGTCGATAAAAATCATATCAAAATAATTATCAGAAAATTTATCAATGGATTCTAAGGCTTTCCCCATATGGATTTTTATGGATTCGTTATAGGGTGATTTTTTAAAAAACTTTCTTGCTGTTTGACAATGATTTTCACCTAATTCGCAAGTATCTATCGTTCCATCTGATGGAAGCACTTCTGCCATTTTAAGAGCGCTATAACCGGTATATGTACCAATTTCTAGAATTTTTTTTGCTTGTATCATACAAGCAATTCCCTGTAGTACACCACCCACCAAAGGTCCACAAAGCATCTCTGATCCTTCAACATTTTTTTTTGTATAATCAGTTAGATTATTTAATAATTTTGAATCTTTTTGGGATTGTTCAATGCAATATTTTTCAATATTGTTGGGTATAAATTTCATAATTTAATCAATTTTTCAAGTTTGCCATTATTATTTAATTTAAGCAAATCATCATATCCACCTATAGATTTACCATTTATAACAATTTGAGGAACCGTACTTCCTCCTGTTAAAGACTGTAGATCTTTTCTTGACATATTAATTTCCTCAATGTTGATCTCTTCATATTGAATATTAATATTGTCGAGTAATTTTTTAGCCCAAATACATGAAGGGCACCAATTTGTTGAATATATTTTTATCATTTGATTCCTTAAATAATTTTAATAACTTAAGTTATTAAATATACGCACTTTTCATATACTAAATTATAAGGAGAAATTAATTGTTAAAACTAGGAGATAAAGCACCAGATTTTAAATTAAAAAATACAGATGGTAACGATGTAAAGTTAACGGATTTTTATGGTCAAAAAGTTATTTTATGGTTTTATCCTAAAGCCTCAACTCCAGGTTGAACTGTACAAGGTCAGGGATTCCGTGATGAATACCAAAAATTTCAGGATCAAGAAATTATCATAATTGGCGTTTCAGCTGATTCTGTTCAAAAGAATAAAAATTTTAAAATTAAACAAGAATTTCAATATGAATTATTGAGTGATGAAGATAAAGAGATGATTGAAATGTACGGTGCTTGGGTAAAAAAGAAAATGTATGGAAAAGAATACATGGGTATCGCAAGAATTTCTTATTTAATAGATGAAAAGGGTATTATAAAACAAGTATATGATAAAGTTAAAACAAAATCTCATGCCTGTGATGTTTTAGAAACTATTTAAGGATTTGTAATGAAATATTTTTTTAATTACACTTTTGAGTAGTTGTAATGATTCATCAACAAATTCAATAATTTCTGGATGTAATGATATTATGGTAGGTAATTGTGATTGTGAAGGTAATATTTTAGACGATTGTAGTATATGTAATGGAACACCTACATCATTAAATGAATGTTCAAGTATTACTGGAACATATAATTTAACTGGTACAATTGAATAAGAAAATCGAGATTGTACTGGAGAAGAAACATTAGTTGAAGTTTTTTGTATACCGTCAGAAGATCTTGATGATCCTATGGAGGGTCTAGCATGCTATTTTCTGTCTTTAGGTGGTGATGGATCTGATTTGGTTTGTGATGCAATGCCTGAATGTAATTTTTATCTACTTTCAAATATTCTTTCATTTTGATTAACACTAAATTCTAATAGCTCAATGGTTATTCAAACTGGAGAATTTTGTTCTAATCCATTTATTACAAATGAGCAAGATTGCAATATGGAAATCGATTCTTATTGGTTTAATGCACAGTTAATTGTAAGTAATTGGTCAGAATAAAATAATATAATTACTAGTACTCTATCTGATGAATTGTAATGATGATTTATATATGAATCTTACTACATTAATCAGAACATCAAATAATAAATTAATTATGCAGGATGTATCAACTGATGAAAACGGAGAAAAATCCTGTAATAGTATGATATTTACTAAGTAGAAATATCATTTAGATATTTATTAATTAATAAATGAAAATAGTGTAAACCTTTTTCATGATCCGGAGAGTACCTTCCTCCTTTATAGGCATTAGATTCTATGCCTTTTTGAACGTTTAAAACAACATTTTGATCTTCCATTTCTACATTATCTAAACTAGAACTTGTATTAACAGGTTGGGTTCTACCTTTGAATGGATAGGATAAAAAATTAATCTTTGTTCTGTTAATACTTAATGGTTCTACTATATTAATAGAAACACCCCATTCGTAAATATTTATCATTAAATTTGGAAAGATCCAATAATAGTAAGCATAGATATTGTTTGTATCTTTTATTGTTTTTTCACCAATCGATGCTTCAGCAATTTGTATTACACTGTTATCAATTATAATAGTTTCATAAGAATCATAATTTATATCTTTAGTCAATCCTTTATGAACAAAAGGCACATGAAATCCTTCAAGATAATTTTCACAATATAATGCCCAATTCGCTTTAATATAATAGCTGTTTGAATTATGTTTATCAAATATTAAATCAGAAAATTTATAATGAGGTAATCTATTACTAATATCATCTAGAGCATTAGATATATTAATTTTTGGATTCATAGAAATAAAAATAAATTGGTGCCAGTTTTGTGCATGATATTGAATTAAATTATCATCTTTTGTTGGAAAATTAGATGCATTGTTGAATCCGGGTGCATGATTTAATTGCCCATTTAATTTGAACGTTCTACCGTGATACCTACATTTTAACTTATTTTTGTTACAACTTTTTTCCTCAAGAAGATGTGCTCTATGAGTACATACATTAGACAAGCATTTTATTCCATCATCTTTTACAAGTATCATAGGCTCATTAATTGATTTTTCTAAAAATCTAAAAGGAATTATGTTGGTTTTATTTATAGTAGCCCGATCTGTTGTTAATTGCCAGGAAAAAGCAAATATTTTGTTGATAACTTGTTGATAAATTTCATTTTTGGTATAAAACTTTTTATCTATTGTAGATGATTTTTTTATATCACTGTCAATATTAAACATGACTTCAGAATTAAGCAGGAGATAATCTTTTTTGAATTATTTCTTTTAGATTAACTAATGGAATTCGTTCTTGCTTCATAGTATCTCTATCGCGAATTGTCACTGATTTGTCTTCTTTTGTTTGCCCATCAACTGTAATACAGAATGGTGTGCCTGCTTCATCGTGTCTTCTATATCGCTTTCCAATAGAATGTTGTTCATCATAACGAGCATTAATACCTAATTCAAAAAGTTCATTAACTAATTTTCTTGCTATTTCTGGTAACCCCTCTTTTTTTACAAGTGGTAAAACAGCAACTTTAATAGGAGCTAGTCTGGGATGGAGTTTCATAACTATTCGAGTTGTTTCATTGCCCTTAGCGTCTTTTACGATTTCTTCTGTGTAAGCATCCATCAAATATACTAACAAACCTCTAGTGGCTCCAGCAGCTGGTTCGATAACATAAGGAGTATATCTCCAACCATTTTTACCAGTTTCAGGATCAGTCTTTTGTTGATCATAGTAACTTAATTTTGTTCCAGATTGTTCTGCGTGTTTTTTTAAATCGTAATCAGTTCTACTTGCAACGCCTTCCAATTCATCATATCCCCAAGGATATTTATATTCAATATCATAGCATGCATCAGCATAATGTGCCAATTCACTTTCATCATGAGCTCTATATCTAAAATTTTCTGGGTGATTGGCAAACTTTTGCCACCAAGACATCCTTTGTTCAACCCAATAATCCAACCATTTTTCTTGTGTTCCAGGTTCGACAAAAAATTCCATTTCCATTTGTTCAAATTCACAAGATCTAAAAATAAAGTGCTCTGTAGTAATTTCATTTCTGAAGCTTTTTCCCATTTGAGCAATTCCAAATGGTATTTTCATGCTCATAGTTTGTTGACAATTTAAAAATTGAACAAACATAGCTTGTGCAGTTTCTGGTCTTAAATAAACTGCAGATTTTTTAACAAGTTTATCAATACCAATTCTAAGTTCGTCTGAGCTTATATTTTTATTTTTTTTAATATATGTTGTAATTTCTCCCAATACATCGACTGGACCTATTTGACTTCTAAACATCAGATTAAATTGTCTTTCTTCACTCAAAAATGGACAGCCAAATGTTGGACTTACATATCCTTTATATTCAAATGTTTTTATTGGTTTGGTATTATTGATTTCAAAAAAACCAAAATTTTTATCATCAATTAATTTTAAACCTTTAAGTTGTTTACCTTCCCTTTTTAAAAGTATATCAAACCTGTCCTCAATAATTTTTTGGAAGTTTTTAGCTTGTCCTTTATCATTACAAGTTATTATAATATCATCTTCAACATTTAGCTTTGGAGCTTTATCGGCTCTAAAACGTTCTTTACTAACTAAACAATCAACCAAAGGATCAGAAAAACCGGCTAAATGACCTGAAGCTTCCCATACTTTTGGATGCATGATTATTGATGCATCAAGTCCTGTTATATCTTCACGCTTATGAACCATTGATTTCCACCATTCATTCATTAGATTGCGTTTTAACTCTACGCCAAGTGGTCCATAGTCATATGCACTTTTTAATCCCCCATAAATTTCACTGCTTTGAAAAATAAAGCCCCTTCTTTTACACAATGAAATTATTTTTTCTTTAAAATTTTCGGGAATGTTTGACATTATCTTTTCCTTTTAAATTGTTTTGATGGACCTTTAGCTTTTTTTTCTAATATTAACTTAATTGCTTTTTCTAAAGTCAAATCATCAATCTTTTCACTCTTTGGTATTGTAGCGTTTATTTTTCCATCTGTTACATATGGACCATATCTTCCATCTTTCAATTCAATATTATTTTTGGTTTCAGGCATTTGTCCAATTATTTTTATAATGGAAGAGCTATTCTTGTTTTTTGATTGATTAATAATTTCGATTGCTCTTTCAATTGAAAGATTTAATATATCATCATTTTTTGGAAGTGATGCAGATTTTTTGCCACAACGAAGATAGGGTCCATACCTACCTATATCTTTAAGAATATCGTCTTTAAGGTCTGGATGTTTACCTAATTTAATAGGCATATCAATAAGATTTATAGCATCTTTTTCACTTATTTGATCTAATGTCATACCTGGAGGTAATGATTTCATTTTTTTGTCACATTGAACGTAAGGTCCAAATCTTCCTTCCTTTAAAAATATTGGCTCTTGAGTTTCAGGATGGACAAAGCTATGAGTTGATTCTTGTTCTTTCTTGTCAAAAAGGGTTACAGCTTTTTTGTAAGTTAAATCACTTGGAATGAAATCATCATATAAGTTTGCATTTTTGTCATTGTATTGTAAGTAAGTACCATATCTACCAATTTTAACTACAACTTCATCATTAGTACCATTTTTTAAGCTCATAATTGTTTTGGATTGATTTTTATCAAATTCGTTATCTAATAATTCTTTTAATCCTTTGTTTTTCTTTGATCCATTATAAAAATTTACAAGAAAATCAGTTGATTTTATTTCTGATCTTGAAATTGAATCAAGGATATCTTCCATCTCAGCAGTGAATTGTAAATTAACTAAATCAGTAAAGTACCGTTCTAAAAATTGTATAACTGCATATGCAGTTAAGGTTGGAATCATTGCTCCATTTACTTTATTTACATATCCTCGCTTTTGAATATTACTCATAATTGTAGAATAAGTTGAGGGTCTGCCTATACCGAGCTTTTCCAACTCTTTGACTAGTGAAGCTTCAGTAAATCTGGCAATGGGTTTTGTGAAATGTTGATTAGATTCAAAATTTACGCAATTAATCTTTTGATTTATTTTTAATTTTGGTAAAGTATTTTCTTTGTCATCTTTATCTTTATTTGGATCATCAATATCTTCAACATATACTTTTAAAAAACCAGGGAATTCGATTACCTTTCCAGTTGCTCTTAACAAAGCATTATCATTGACAATATCAATACTTGTATTTAATATTTTAGCTGACTTCATCTGTGATGCAAGAGTTCTTTTCCAAATTAAATTATATAATTTCCAATCAGATGGTTCTAATGAATTTTTTAATTTATCAGGATGTTTGAATGTTGAACCAGCAGGTCGAATTGCTTCGTGAGCTTCTTGAGCATTTTTAACCTTACTCTTGAAAACTCTAGGCTTTTCTGGAATGTATTTTGAATTAAATGATTCTTTTATAGCTTTTCTGGAAGCATTGATTGCCTCATTTGAAAGGTTAATTGAATCAGTTCTCATATATGTAATAAGTCCTGCTTCATATAATTTTTGAGCTGTAATCATAACAGCCTGGGAGGACATTTTTAGTTTTCTTATACCTTCTTGTTGAAGAGTAGATGTAATAAAAGGCGGATATGGGTTCTGTGTAGATGGTTTTTCTTTTATATCTTTTATTAACCATTTTGAATTTTTGAAATTAATACATAACTCTTGTGATTTTTTTTTATCTAAAACTAGGAATTCATTATTTTTCACAGTTCCATTATTTTTATTAAAATCTTTACCAATAGCTATTGTTTTTTTATCAAATTGTTTTAACGAAGCATCAAAATTAATACCATTGCTTTCAAATTTTCCTAAAATGCTCCAGTATTCGTTTTCTATAAATTTAGAACGTTCTTTTTCACGATCAACAATGATTTTTACAGCAGGACTTTGTACCCTTCCTGCTGATAAACCACCTTTAATATTTAACCACAATTTTTTAGAAACAAGAAATCCCCATAGTCTATCTAAAATTCTTCTAGCTTCTTGAGCACCTACAAGNGAACTATTAATTTTTCGTGTATTATCAAANGATTCTAATATGGCCGATTTGGTAATTTCNTAAAAAATAATTCTCTTGACAGGAACTTTAGGTTTTAGTGTTTCAATAAGATGCCAACCAATCGCTTCACCTTCTCTATCNGGGTCAGTAGCTATATAAATTGTTTCAGCATTTTTTACTTGTGTTTTTAATTCTTTNATGACTTTNGCTTTGTCAGGTGACGGAATATATTTAGCTTTAAAATTATTATCTATATCAACACCTAAATCATTTTTAGGAAGATCTCTAATATGTCCAACTGAAGCACCTATGGCATATTCTTTTCCTAAAAATTTCTTTAGAGTCTTTATTTTAGATGGTGACTCTACTATAACCAGTCCTTTATTTAATTGTTTCATAGTAAAAATTTACCTTATTATAAAACGTATAATGCAAATATAATCTTTTTTTTTGTATATCTTATTTATTTATATAACTTTATTATATGGAATTAAACGGAACAATTATGAAAATGGTATCAAATAATGATTCTATTGTTCATTACAAACTACCAATCGATAANCAACTTTTTAATATTTCTGATTATATAAATAAANAAATTACAATTAATTTTNNTTATGAAATTAATTGNATAAAATGTGGNAACAAAATAAAAAAGACATTTGCACAAGGATTTTGTTTCCCTTGCTTCCAAAATTCACCTGAAACATCAGAATGTATACTCAAACCAGAATTATGTCAAGCTCAAAATGGAATAGCTAGAGATCTAGAATGGGCTAAAAANCATTGTNTAAAAGATCATTATGTTTATTTATCTTTAACAAGTGGAATTAAAGTAGGAGTTACCAGAGCAANCCAGATACCNACCAGATGGATTGATCAAGGAGCAGTAAAAGCCATAAAATTTTCTAAAACACCTAATAGATTTACTGCGGGTTTNATTGAAGTATTTTTAAAACAGTTTATTTCAGATCGAACTGCTTGGCAAANAATGTTAAAAAATGATGTTGATATTGCTACNGATTTAACTAATAAAAAAATTGAATTAAGTACTNATTTACCTNATGAATTAAAGCAATATTATATCAAAGAAAACAATACTTATAATATTAATTATCCNNTTAAAGTTTATCCTACTAAATTGAAAAGTATGGGTTTNGATAAATNCCCAGAGATNTCTGGGTTATTNACTGGAATAAAAGGTCAGTATTTATTTATTGACAATGAAAANGTTTTTAATATTAGAAAGCATCAAGGTTACAAAGTATCTATTAAAANTAAAACTTAAATCTCATATTGAAGAGAAAATTGAAATGTATTATTTNTAAAACTATNCGTTTGTCCTAATAAAATACTAAAATCAAAAATAAAACTATTAATATTAAATCCNGATCCAATTGACAGATTATTGTATTTATTCAATCCATTTATATTATATCCTAACCTAAATNAAAATTGATTAAATAGTTTATTTTCTAATCCAATGGAATGACTCAATATACCACCGCTTGTTTTAGCATATTGTAAATCATATAATATAAAAGAATGATATTTTTCATATTTAATCATTGGANAAAAAACACCTATTNTTGCNATTAAAGGCTGTAATTGTTTNTCATCAAACGAATANTCTATTTCTGGTCCTAGGTGTTTAATTGTAAAACCTAAATTAATCTGATTATAAATTTGATTAAAAAGTATACCTACATCAAAATTATAGCTNTTTGAGATAGCACTTGAATTAAGTAAATCTGAATTGATATTAAATAAATGTTGGTGAAACCATCTAATATTTATACCATATGATAATTTTTTACTNTATGATTTGGCATATGAAATAACTATTGCATTCATATAACTTNGGAAACTACCTAAAATATCATCTTTTNNATTTCCAGTATGTTGCTGAGAACCCAGGTTCAAGTGTATNAGATGACCACCAATNCTTCCTGCATTTTTAAATGAATGATTAAATCCTAAAAAATTATAGTACATATCGTTTGTTAGATTTGGGAACCATTTGAAATGCACTAAACCAAATGTAGTTTTTTTAATAGANGTNAANGAGGCTGGATTCCAAAATGGAGTAAAAATATCTCCAGGACTAGCTACTTGAGCATTACCAAGAGAAGTTGCTTTTGCACCTGGAGNTATTAATAAAAATTTTGCACCCATTTGATTTTGACAAATAGTAAGCGATATAAATATTATTAAAATATATNTAATTNTAAACATTAAATTTACTTTTTTCTAAGGAAATCGATACGTCGATTTTTTGCTTTGTTTTCTTTTGTATCATTGGGAAACTTAGGCATNTCTGGNCCATATCCAACGGCCGTGATTCTTGATTCTTCAATTCCACGGTTAACAATAACATATTTTACATTTTCAGCACGTTCTTGACTAAGAGTAATATTATATTCTTTACTACCATCGTTGTCTGAATGTCCTTGAATTTCAATTTCCATTTTTGGATATTTATCTAATAATTCTACAATCCTATANGCAATAAACATAGCGCTCATATTAAGTTCAACACTACCAGATTCAAAAACTAACCCTTCAAGAGTNATTTTNTGACCTTTATCAACTAATAAATCATCGTATAAACTAATNGGATTTTTATCTAAGGCTACTTCTTCACCATCGCTTCCTCCGCCACCATCAGTNTCAATTTTATTTGGATCTGTTTTGTAATCTAAAATTTCTTCTCCATCAGTTAATCCATCATTATCAGAGTCTTCATCTTTTGGATCAGTTTTATAAATGAAAATTTCCTCACCATCAGATATTTGATCACCATCAGTATCTTGGTCCGTTGGATCAGTATCTGTTCCATATATTTCTTCTCCATCTNGTATNCCATCATTATCTGAATCTGGATTATTAGGATCAGTTTTATAAACTTCAGTTTCCATTCTATCAGGAACTCTATCTAGATCCATATCNTGAAATTCAAACCATTCTTTATAACTTTCTTCNGCATCAAAAAATTTATTATCAATAAATGATTCATTTTTATCTTCTGGTACAAAATTATTTTTGTTATCACCTAGCCANCTTAAACCAANNGTAACACCAAAACTGAAAGGCATACTTTTTTCAGAGTAAAAAGCAAAATCAAGTGCAACATCATAAGCTACACTTTTTGATATTTTATATTGACGTCCTACTTGTANTGGNACTGANAAAATNGACTGCTGTACACCNTCGTTATNATTTGAGAAATTATTTCTTGATATAAAGTTTATTCCTGCTCCAATATATAGATTTTGTTCCTTATTAACATCAGATATTGGATTTATGTAATATATAGCTTTCATTCCGAAATTTTTATCNAAATATGTNGTACTATCAGAATTAAGAGAAGCTAAACCAAATGATAACTCTGGTTTAATTTTATNATTTANAGAATACCGAATGTAGCCCNCAGTTGATTGTGATAATTTTGAAGTACTTAGTATAGTATTAAATCTAGTTCCACCTTCAATGTTTGATAAAATTAAATTATCCATTGAGAAAGAAAAGCATAATAAACACGATAAATAAAATTTAATCATTATAAAATACCATCCTTTTTATTTCTGAAAAGTTCTCTGTTTTTAAATGATAAATATATATATCACTATTCACTACGTTATTGTTTTGATCTGTACCGTTCCAAGTCACCTCATAAGNGCCAGCATNTTTGTATTCATTTACAAGATCTNTAATTTTAGTTCCNAAAATATCATAAATACTNAGAATTACATTAGTATTTATATCAATAGTAAAATAAATATTTGTTTCATTATTGAAAGGATTAGGATAGTTTTGATAAAGACTATTGGGTAGACATGTTGTTCCATCTCCNTTACATATTTCACATTCATCTAATTCAGAACCTGAATCAATATCGCAACAANCNCCATTNCTATCTNTTAATGCGTTTCCATAACAAGTACCTAAACAATCCATATTATAATTTTCCAAATTTTCAGTTGTACCACCTACACAACTATTACAACTATCTATGAAACCAAATGTCTGGTTTAAATAGCATCCAATTGCATATGAACTAAAACTATTTACATNNAGAATACCTACTCCATTAGAAAACTCACCACAAGGTAATTCTTGACAGNTTGAATTATCAGGCACATTCCAAGTTGTATCANTATCGTCNTCTAATTTTAAAAAAGTTAAATTATTNTTATTTTCTTCNTACGGTATNGTGATTTGNNCAGGATTAGATGAATCAAATAATAAACCATGGGGTAAAAAACTTACTTTATGTTTTAAATCAAAATCGCTATTTATATTATTAGTTTGAATTGAAATTANAACATCATTTATCAAAGTTCCTTCTGGNATAAAAACACCAATAATTTTTGATGGATCATCTGTAGTAATTGCAGCAAATCCACCATCATTTGCATTTATTAAAACACTTGTTGAATCTGCATCACAGGCTCCTATTTGATTATAATTAATTGCATTTACATCATTACAAATAATATCTGCATTAATTTCGCCATCGCAATAAAATGGATTACTGTTACCATTGCAGATTCCACAATCGTCAAGGATAGCATTACCGCCACATTCACCATTACAGTCTACGATATTTCCATCGCAATCGCATTCTCCTACTTGTATTCCATTACCACCACAGATTCCACATTCGTCAATTATAGCATCCCCACCGCAATTACCATTACAGTCTTCAATATTTCCATCGCAATCGCATTCTCCTGCTTCTATTCCATCACCATTGCAGATTCCACATACATCTAAATCCCCAAAACAATCATCAGCATCATTACATATACTGTCATCATCATCATCATTGTTCTGAATTCCACCATTAATACACGTTTCACAAATTCCATCTAGCGCACCATTATAGTTAATACTTCCATCTTCATTACATAAATCACAAGATGTTGGTATATTACAACTATTATCATCTTCATTTGCTTCTTCATTAAAGTTGCAAGCACTAACATCAGTACATCCTAGTACTAATTGATCTTCAAGTTCATTACAAAATCCATCTTGATCGTCATCTTCATAATCAATGTTATAATCTAAAATACATTGATATTCAACCGAATTATAATAGCCACTATTAAAATCGCCACCTTGTTGTTGGGCTGGCATGTTTATTAATTCATTACCATTAAGATCTACAACGCTCCAAAAACATTCATATTCATATTCACCGTTTCCAAATTTAATATCTACACCCAATGGACCAGGATAGCAAAATTCGCTATATGTTTCAGTAGTAGTGTATGTCGAATCTCCTACGGTTAAAATATTACCCGTCCATCCATCCCAAGAAGTATCTCCTAAAATAACTATATAATTACATTCATCATTTTCATCATTACTACAATCATCTGGGTTTGTATCATCTAAGTCTGAACAATCTATTACCCAACCAGGGGGAACTGAATCTGGACAATAAAAAGATTTAACACGTTCATCACCACAATTATCACCATCGTTACTATAACAAAATTCATCACAATCAACATTACAAAATTCATCACAAGATAGGAGAGATAAATTCCATTTTGGATAATTTAAATCTATTTCGTAACCATCATTTATTGCAGAAAAATAAATTGCATTCGAGGTATTAATTAATCTAAAAAGACTACTTTGATTGTCTCCAAATGAATATATAGCTGCTTCCGTACCTGAAGCATTTTCTATTCCAATTGTTGCTGATTGTAATTCTGATGTTGGTATGGTTGTTCCTAACCCGTCGTTATATTGAAATTGTATATCACCGTTTGTCCACAAAATAGTTTGAATTACAAAAGTATGTTGTGCTTCACCGTAAGGATAAGCGTATGACCATTGGATAATTAATGCTAGAGAGTCATTGGATTCAAATTCATAATATTTAATATCATTTAGATCATCATTGAATAAATTTTGCCAATATGGTGCTATAACATCATTAACAAAAATATCTATCTTTTCGTCTTCGTTATTCCATGATTGACATAAAATCTCAGGATTTTCATTACAGGGCATATAATCGCTATTATTCCAAAGGTTTTGTCTTCCTCCCAAAGGTACATTATCAGGTAAAGAAAAAGTTAGTAGCCCATTAGAACTTATATGAAATTTAGTTTTATTTTCTCCAAAGAAAGGAAAAGATGAAAAATTATTTAAACTTGAAAAATTGAACTCAAATGAAATTGCATCGTCTTGCGTAAAACTATCATTTCCATTTTCTGAAGCTTGTTCTGAATTAGGAAAAGTAAAATCTGAACCTGGGAAAAATTGTTGTGTATTAATTATTGAAAAAAATAATAATACGATTGAAGTTTTTTGATTTTTATTTTTTTTATTAATAGTCATTATTATTTTTATAATTTATAGAATATTTTTTAAAATCTTACCATTTGTAATTGTCATCAATATATTTGTTTTAAGAATTTTGTCTAAATCACAAGTTAATATATTGTCAGACAGAACAGTAAAATCTGCATCAAAACCTATTTTTATCTTACCTCTTCTATGTTCAGCAAATTCTCCGTAAGCACCCCAACTTGTTAACATTTTTAATGCATCTAATCTGGATATACATTCTTGAGGTTGCCAACCAGTATTTGGATATCCTCTATGATCTTTTCTAGTAACTGCAGCATAATATTCAAATAAAGGATTCCCTTCTTCAATAGGGCAGTCAGATCCCCCAGGAATTTTACAACCACTATCAATAAATGACTTCCATCGTGATATTCTATGTATCCTATGCTCACCCAATCTATCTTTCATCCATCTCATATCGCTAGTACAATGTGAAGGTTGCATTGAAGGTACTATCCCATTTTTATAAAATTTAGAAATGTCTTCATCGCGTACCATTTGTGCGTGCTCAATTCTCCATCTATGATCAGAGATATTTTTCATTGTTTTTGAATATGTATCTATGACCATTGAATTACCTTTATCTCCAATAGCATGTGTACATAATTGAAATCCTGCTTTTTTACAATTCGTAGCTAATTCATTAAACTCATCGTGTGATATTAGTATTAAACCACAATTGTGTTTATCATCGCTATAGGGTTCAAATAATGCCGCACCTCTACTGCCTAGAGCACCATCAATAAATGCTTTAACTGATCGTATTGTATAGTATGTTGAATTATAATGACCACTATTAAAATAACGAGATATTAATTGTTGATCATGGCTAGCAAGCATTCCATAACATCTAATAGGAAATTCATTTTTATCAATTAGAAAATTGATATTTTTAATCATATCAGATGTTTGCCAAGCATCATGAATATTAGTTATTCCTCTTGATATAATGATTTTAATGGCCATTTTTATCCATTTTTGAATCATTTTATCATCAGATTTTGGTATGCTTTCTTGTATTGGATTCATTGCATTATCGATTAGAATACATCCATTAACTATATCACCTCCATCTATTTGAATCGAAGAATCTAGTCCAGAAGATTTTATTGCATTCTCATTTACCCAGCAAGAATGTCCATCAATACGTGTAAGCATTACTGGTTGCATTATATTCAAATCATTTAATAGCGTTTTTTTTGGAAATTCATTTTCATCCCATCTAGTTTGATCCCAACCAAACCCTAGAATCCAATCATTATCATTTACAGTTTTACTTTTTTCAAAAACTAATTTTGCTATTTCCTGACTTGAATTACAATTTTTTAAATTTAGCATATCAAGTCTTTTTCCAAGATTTGTCAAATGAAAATGAGAATCAACAAAACCAGGAATAATGGTTGCTCCACACAAATCGATATTATGATATTTTGGATTGTTGTTATCAATATTTAAAATCTTGTCATTTTTAACAGTAACAGAATTTGCTATTGGGTTTGATTGGTCCAGTGTGATTATATTTCCATTAATTAAATTAAAATTCATTTTATTATTATATTTTTGGATTCTATGCCTTTATAAAAGAGTGTTAAATTTAAAAAATAGTTTTGGGATAAAAAATGACAAAAATTATCGATTTAAGAAGTGATACAGTTACTCAGCCATCAGATCAAATGCGTGATGCAATTTCAAATTCTTTATTAGGAGATGATGTTTTTGGAGAAGATCCAACTGTAAATGAAATTGAACAAAAAGCTGCTCAAATAATGGGAAAGGAATCAGCGTTATTAGTACCAAGTGGCACTATGGGTAATTTGGTTTCTATTTTATCACATTGTGAAAGAGGAACAGAAATTATTTTAGGACACAAATCACATACTTTTGTTTATGAAGGAGGAGGGATATCAAGTGTTGGTGGAATACATTCAAGACAATTATTAAATGATGACATTGGTATAATTGATTTAGATGATATTAAATATGCTGTTAGAGATGATAATGTTCATTATCCGAAAACATCAGCTATTAGTTTGGAAAATACACATAATATGTGTTTTGGTAGTCCAATTGAACCAAATTATATAAAATCAGTAAGTGTTATAGCTAAAGAAAATAATTTAAAATTACATGTTGATGGAGCTAGAATATTTAATGCAGCTGTATCGTTAAATATTGATGTTAAAGATTTAGTTAAAAATGTTGATTCGGTTACGTTTTGTTTATCAAAAGGATTGGCAGCACCTATCGGATCAGTAGTTTGTGGTACTAAAAAATTTATTGATAAAGCAAGAAGACACCGTAAGGTATTAGGTGGAGGTATGAGGCAAGCTGGAATCATAGCAGCGGCTGGTTTAATTTCTTTGGATGATTGCACAATACAAATAAAAAAAGATCATAATAATGCAAAAATTTTAGCTGAAGGTTTAAATAAGATTAAAGGTCTAAGTGTACAATTAAATCATATACAAACTAATATAATATTTTTTAAATTGGAATCGAATAAAATTACTGATCAGTCTTTTGTCAAATCAATGAATTCTAAAGGAATTAAGTTTTTTGAAACGAGTCCAAATAGATTCAGATTAGTTACACATTACGGAATAACAAAAAAAGATATTTATAAGACATTAATAGAATTTGATAAATGTTTAAATTAAAATAAAAGGAAAAGAAATGTCAAAAGGCGTTACCCCAAAAAGTCAGGATTATTCAAGATGGTATACTGATATAATTACAAAAGCAGAATTAGCAGATTATGGTCCAGTTAAAGGGACGATGGTAATAAAACCATACGGTTATAGTATTTGGGAAAGTTTAAAAGAAGCATTTGATAAGAGATTTAAGGAAACAGGTCACGTAAATGCCTATTTCCCATTATTCATACCAAAATCTTTTTTATCAAAAGAAGCACAGCACGTTGAAGGTTTTGCAAAAGAATGTGCTGTTGTAACTCATTCAAGATTAAAAAATTCTGAATCGGGTGGTGGTATTATTGTTGATCCAGATTCTAAACTTGATGAAGAAATTATTGTTAGACCTACTTCTGAAACAGTAATATGGTCAATGTATAAAAAGTGGATAAACTCATATAGAGATTTACCAATCTTGATAAACCAGTGGGCAAATGTAGTTCGTTGGGAAATGAGAACTAGGTTATTCTTAAGGACAAGTGAATTTTTATGGCAGGAGGGTCATACTGCACATTCAACAGAAACTGAAGCCATAGCAGAAGCTAGAAAAATGTTGGAAGTCTATAAAGAAGTAGTTGAAAATGTAATGGCTGTACCTGTACTGACTGGTACTAAATCAGAATCTGAAAAATTTGCAGGAGCTATTGATACATATTGTATTGAAGCAATGATGGGAGACAAAAAAGCATTACAAGCTGGAACTTCTCATTATTTAGGGCAAAATTTTGCTAAGGCATTTGATGTTAAGTTTCAAAGTGAAGATAATAAAGAAGAATTTGTTTATGCAACTAGTTGGGGGGTTAGTACAAGATTAATTGGAGCTTTAATTATGGTTCATGGTGATGATAAAGGATTGAGATTACCTCCTAAATTAGCACCTATACAAGTAGTTATCATTCCAATATTTAAAAGTGATGATGATTTAGAAAAAATAAAGGTTTTTTTAAGTAATATTTTTGAAGAATTTAAAATTAATAATATACGTTTCCACTTGGATTCTAGAAAAAAATTATCTCCAGGATTTAAATTTAATGAATGGGAGATGAAGGGTGTTCCAATAAGGATTGAAGTTGGACAAAGAGATATTAATAGTAATTCTATATTTGTTGCCAGAAGAGATACAAATGAAAAAAAATCTGTAAAAATAAATGATGGATTCAAGAAAATCCAAGAACTGATTAATGATATTCAGAATAATTTGTTTAATACAGCAAAAAGATTCAGAGATGATAATACATTTGTAACAAATAATTATAAAGAATTTAAAAAAATTGTTAATACTGGCGGATTTGTTGAATGTGGTTGGGATGGCAAAACAGAAACTGAAGATAAAATAAAAAAAGAAACTAAAGCTACAATACGATGTATACCGTTTAATAACGATGCAGAAAATTTAAAATGTATTTACACGCAAGAATCAGCTAAATACAGGGTTGTTTTTGCTAAGGCTTATTAATTGTTTATTGATTCAAGAGCTGTTGTTTTAAAAACTATACCTTTTAGTGATACAAGCCTAATATGTAGAATTTTTACTAAAGAAAAAGGAAAAATTTCTATAATGGCAAAAGGAGCAAAAAGAAAAAAAAATTTATTATCAAGTGTATTAGAATGTGGTAATATCATTCGATTACAATATATGTTCAAAGAA
>PAFF01000061.1 GCA_002704045.1 Fidelibacterota bacterium | reverse complement strand
TTAAAATTAAATTCAAATAATAAGTTTTTTGCAATTGCCCATCTTAAACCTGCATTCAAATAGCCTTTGCCTTTACCAAATGTAATATCATTAATATTAATTTCAGCAGAGCTATTATCATCATTATATGCGGCATCATATTCAAGCAAAAAAGAGAAACTACGATTGATTTCTTTATCTAAACCAAAAAATAAATTAATCTGACCATCTTTATCATAATCGTTTTCCCAAGAGTTTTTACTCAATCCACCGTGAAAACCTAAATTACCAAATAGATTATAATTTTTGCTTAATACAACATAAACTCCCCAAGCTTTTTGTTCATACCTATTATAATTTGAATTATAAGAACCTCTTCCCTGAGTATCTAAAGCAAATACAACAGCTGGTGTTTTCATTGATTCTTCGTACAATTGATATTTAATTTGGACCTCTGGCTTAGGTCTACTAACTTCTGGTTTTTGATCACCAATTAATTTTTGCAAACCATAAGACATACCAATTGTGAAATAATCAGTAATACCAACTGCTAATCTAGGTAAAAACCCTCCCTCTTTTTGAAGTATCATTTCCATTGTATACGAACCTCTTGGTAAAGTTCCAGCTGTTGGTATAGAAACCAAGTTTAATGGAGGATGAGGATGCTCAATTTGTGAAAAAGTAACAGCCAATAAAATAGCTAAAAGAAATTTTTTTTTCATATGATCCTTTAAGTTATTGATAATTATAGTTTAAAAAAACTTATTGAATAAATTAGAATATAATATTTAAAAAAAAAANTAATATAAAATCTATTGTTCTAAGGAAATTGAAGTGGATAAAATAGCTTCTTGAATAATTTCTTCTCTATTACCAATGTACCATATGACTTCNCTTTGATTACCATTTGAATCATAATTAATATCAATGATCCCAACTATTTGTCCAGTTAATNATTTTGTTTTCATTTTATCAAAAACAGATTTTCTATTTACATATTTAACATTTTTATATTCATTAGAATATAATTTACTNTCNTAATTCATTTTAGCAGANGTAACATCAAAATCAAATTGGAAATCTAGGAACTTATCTCCNCGNGATTCAAGTTTATATANCTCNATNGATAACATTTTATCATCTTGTNTTTCAATAGTTTTAACAAGATCATTNTTTNTATTATANATNAACTCTTTTTTCTTATTTATTANATCTTTTTTATCANAATATGTAATCTCAGCCACNTTNTCAAATTTATCCCAAGCAACCTCAATATAATTTTTATNATANTCATTTGGATTGAAAATTGTAATATTTCTTAAAAACTCATTTTCGTTTTTAAAATGTTTTCTTTTAACTATCTTATCTTTAACTTNTTTCTCCTGAGAAGCTAAATATTTAATTTTTCTGTTTTGCTTTTCTTTATATCTANATTTTTTATNNATATATATTGAATCCAACTTAGCTAGNTATTCNTCATAATCTTCGTAAATCATATTNAATAAAAGATTNATTTTTTTATGTTGATTNTNCATAACTTGNGCTTGCATTTCATGCAATCTCATGTTGATAGTGCTNTTATCAATCCTTATTGGNTCATAAAGTTCTTTATATTGTGGCATCCNTTTTTTTATTTCNTCATATTTTTTTCGAAGTCTTTTTTCATATTTACTNACTTTTCTNGATAAAAATTCTTGTTTTNCAATGAATGTTTCTATGTCTTTGTTAATAGCTAAATANAATGTTTCTGTAACATTTCTATAATATTCAGCTCTCAAAATNGGATCATCTATTTTTTTAGCATTATTTTTATAGTTTAATAATGAATCCATATTAGATAACATTTCATTTTTGTAAAAAGGGCTAGTATAAATACCATTTAATAATAAACTNTCAGTATGNATATCTGATAATTTNTCAATTGTTTTCATACGTGCATCATCATANCTCAAAATTCTNAGNTAATTTTTNTATTCATTTTCTCTTANATCATANAATGATTTGAAATCAATATATTTTTTCTTTAGGCTATCAATTTGATCAAAATATTTTTTATTAATAGATTTATGATCATTCAGNTCAACNAAGAAAGTTTCAAATCTGTAATCATTATATGGACGTTCTGTNAAAAATGTAATATTTGAGCTATATCCCAATTTTCTTTCATAATAATCAAAAGTATTTAAATAAGTTGTNGTCATATCATCATACTTNGATTCAATATTATCAATATGTAAAGATATAGCCTCTCCCAAAGCTCTNTAATAAAATCCTTGTAAATATTTATCTATATTTTGACTTAAATCGCATTGATTTTTTGGTGATNTNTAAATTGATTNATCAATATTTGTGGTCAATAGTAATTCAANATTATATCTTAAGGNATCTGATAAATATTTACTAANAAATTCATATGAATCTAAATTNGTTAAATAATCATTAACNCTATAATTAAATCTTCTATGCTCATAATCTTTTTCAAGGATCTTTACTATCTTTCTATAATCTTTAAGCTTTTCATTGTAATATTTTTTAGATTTAATATATTGGTTTGCAGTAACCTGAACTTGTTTTTGAAATAAATCTTTAGNAATATTTTCTTCAGAGATTATGATTGGTCTATATTCCATTATTTTATCTAATGGTTCAATGATTTCGATNTCATTTATGCTATATTCCATCACATTTTCATAAAATTTTATCAAATTTTTCATTTTATNCACCTTAGAATCAAAACCCATCTTTAAACCTTGAACTTTAANAGATAATGCTTCTGCAACAGCATTAAAAAATTTAGCTTTTTCATATGGATCATCAATCAAATCACTTATTTTTTTATAATTTAATAAAACTTTTATATCATTTTTAGGCTGAGCATCATAAACACCATTTTCGTTCATATCAAAAAACTGTTCTTCAAAATCATACTTGCCATTTAAATTTGAATCCAGATAAAATTCTCCCTCGTCATATTTTTCATTACCAAGTAAGTTTTCCCATTCACAATCATCAGAGCAGCTAATTAAGGCATCGTCACAATCAGTAAATGGTTCTGATAAATCATAGACCCTATTTTTATTTTTATCTACAAAAGGTTCTTTAGATAAATATTTACTTTTTTCTATAGGAAGTTTATAATCATTGATAAATTGATCATTGTCTAGATAATATATAACTGGAGGTCCTGAAACTATAAATTCTCTGATATAATTAAATTTAAATCTCATTTCAGATTTTGACCATTTGAAAAGTTCTATATATTGGTGTCTCAATTCTTTAGCTTGTAAATATGCATCTTTTAATTTTTTTCTTGATATTAAAGTCGTGTCTTCTAAAACCAAAGGTTCAAATTGTTTGATTTTTTTGTAGTCAGATCGAGAAAAAGATCTGGTTTTATAGTCTACTAATGGCTTCTCTTTTTTAAGCATTCCCCATGAATAGTTTTTTCCTTTATATTCAAATTCCCCTTTTTTTTCATTTTTTTCATCTGAATATATTTTTTCTTGATTTGATAGAACATTATCAAGCCTAAAATTTTTGCTTTTGAATTGTTCATCAAGTAATAAGGTTTGTTGATAAATTTTACTTCCAACTGCTAAATAAAAATCAAATCTTTCTTTTGGATCTTCAATATTTATTGCAATGTCTTCAAAACGAATTAAATCATCCATTTCATTTTCAATTGTTTCAGATATATACGGACTTTTATAATCTATTGGAGGTTTGATTAGATCTGGCTTGGAAGCACAACCTACAAATAACAAAAAGATTAATATTATAATTTTAACTTCTTTAATTAGCAAAACTAAAACCCTCATTTAAAAATGTTTTATAAAGATTTTTGCCTTTACTCAAAGAAATCTTAAGAAAAAATAGAAAAAGACACAATTTTTCCATCAAAATAAATAATATTTTTTTGTTATTAGCCATTTTATATCCGCATTTTTTCCCTTTCTTCTCAAAAAGGGATCAAAATTTACAACGTTTAACCTAAAAAAAAAGAAAAAAATAAATATTATTTAAAATGATCTAATTAATGCGAGAGAATCGATTATGGATTTTTTAATTATTTTGGAGAAAACCTTAACATAACTGGTAAATGATCAGAAACTAACTCTTCATATACCTCATATCCACCTAAATAGTCTGGTATTGGAAGAGTTTGAACATAGTATTTTGAATTATCTAAAAGTTCATTTGTAGTTAAAATGTGATCTAAGAAACTCACATAAGGCTCTTTAGGATAGGTAACTTGTTTAGGATCATTTATTATTTCTAAATTAACAAAGTAAAATCTTTCATCATTTAAAAAAGAATCAAAGCTATGCTCACCCGGAAGATCTCTTAAATCATCATTCCAATCACCAAGAATAATGAAATTTGAAAAACCATCATCAATTTCTTTTGAGACATATTGGTGTAACATTTGAGCAGCATTTTTTCTTCTCTGCAAACCTGAATCACAACACTTTGAATGTAGATTAATTACACTCAATTCCATCTTTTGATCCCCACATTGGTAAATGAAATCACCTCTTAAAGGTGGACGACCAGCAAAATTATAATCATTATCTGCAAAGGGTTCAACTTGTCTTACAAAATCAAACATATCTTTTCTATATACTATTGCTTGGTCCATAAATGATGATTGCTGGGAAATGATAAAATCGTAATTTGGCAATAACTCCATTAACCTACTAAACCAACCCACATACCTAATCTCTTGAAATGCATAAATATCCGCATCAATATCTAAAATTAATTCAGAAAGTGTATTTATAGTTTGATCCCAAGCAGCTGGAAAAAATTCGCAATTCCAGGTTATAATTTCGATATCATTTGTGTTAAATGATGGTACATCCCAATCGTTTATTTTACTTTTGAAACTTTTTCCACATTGATTATTATTTTTTTTATTCCAATTTATATTTCCAGTGTATACAGAACTAAGTGCATCATTTACATTACTATCAATTATATCCTTGATTTCTTTATCAAACGTAAAGTCATCTTCCAAAGTAGTTTGTGATATTCTTCCCTTGACAGCTGATTCATATCCAATGAATGATTTTGTCAATTGATCAAACTTCATTCTAAAATGACCAAATTCTGTTCCATTACCATAGTTTTGAAAAGTGTATACGTGTGAATTAGGATCATAAAATGGCAATGGATAACCTTTACTCACACCTCCAGAAATAATTATGTCAGCTCCCTCTGCAAAATATGCCATTTCTACAGCATTAAGACTAGTATCATTAGGACTCCAATTTATATCATTTTTCAACCTATCTATAAATTTGTCATAAATGATTTCTCTATCCCAAGGCACACCTGAGCTAGTTAGAATAACAATTAAATCTGCTCCTGTTTCTTTGACTATGGGTATCCATTTTTTTAATGCATCTACTTCAAAATCTATCTCAATACCCTTCAAATTTTCTGCTAAGACCCAATCTTTCAATGATGATGAAACTATTCCAATAATACCAACCCTAATTCCTTTTATTTCTTTGATAATAAATGGCAGTAAATTCTTAGAATTTAGTTCACAATTATTGCAATTTAAATTTGCTGCCAAGAACGGAAAATTTGACGATTCAATTAAATGATTTAAATTTTTTGAACCTAATATAAAATCATATCTACCTGGTACTATAGCATCATAGCCTATGCTATTATACCAGTCAATCATAAATTTGCCGCTATCAGCAATACCTAATGGATGCCCCTGAAAAAAATTACCTGCATCTAAAATAAGTAGATCAGTATCTTCCTCTATTTTTTTTATGTAATTATGCATTGCACTTCCTCCAAGAATATTAGGAGGGTATTGAGGATTCATAAATGTTGCTGATTGTTCACCAACCATGCCATGTATATCATTTGTAGTAATGATATCAATGAAACCTGTTTGAGCAATCAAAAATACATTAATGCACATAAATACTATTATTTTTTTAAAATGATTCATAAAATTTATAATTTAAACTTATATGAAATGGTTAATCTCATATCAAAATTAGTTTCAGTGATTTTTTCATACAAATCGGGATTACTTAAATTATTTTCAGGAACAAATGAATCTACATAAGAATAATTAAGGCTGCTATAGTTTGCGGCTAGATCAATAATTAAATTGTTAATATTTTTACCAATCCCAAAAGTAAATATTGCATTATCAAGATCCCTCTGAAAAATAGAGTTTTCATATACCATTCCAAATCTTAATGGAGTTTTGTTATTATCTATCTCAATTCCAAAATGAAAGGTTTCTTTATCATAATAATTTAATTCTTCTTCTGGACTATCAATAAACCAAGCATCGTTCAAAGATGAAATATCTAACTTTGAATAATCTTGATTGTCGTACTGAAAAATTATTGAAGCTGGTATTTCTTGTCTTGGTTTTAATTCAAAACCAAATGATATTTTTGATGGAATTTTATAATTTCCTAGATTACTTGAATCTCCATTGATTTCTAAATTTACAGATTCAGTTATACTGAAAGATAAAACTAAATTACGTAATACATTAGTTGTCAATCCAAATGAGAAAAAATTTTCATCAGAAAATCTATAACTTAATGTATCATTATAAACCGTTGGAGATGCAAGATTATTACTTTCGCTAATAACTTCAACAACTCTATTTCGTTTGATAGTTTCAGTAACTATTTTATTATAATTAAATCCAAACGAAATGCCATACATTTTATAGCTTATTGCTGTAGTTATATTAGATAAATCTCCTGAAAAATTTTCCTTATGATATCCTACCAAAGGATCTCTGTTCAAATCGTAACTGGCATCATGAACCGGTTCAATATAATTATATCTATAACTATAATATGGATGATATGCCAATCCTAATGCTAATTTATCCGATATTCCATAAGATAAACACGCTGCGTAATAATCAAAATTATTATCATTAAAAACATATGACGCATCAGCAGTATAGCCACCAAATGAATCATTAACTCTTACACTTCTATGCTCTTTATAACGACTTAAATTTCCAGAAAATGATACATTTAGTCCTTCCAGTTTCGTTAAAGCAGATGGATTTGATATGACCCAAAATGCATTATCATCTTTCATCAGGCCAGTTTTACCCAAAGCATAACCTTTTGCTGACATTTCCATTACTGGATTCATAATAAATTGATCAATAGAATAGTATGTTTGACTGAACATAAATCCTGTACATAAAATTAAAACATAAACATTTTTAAAAAGCATAATCTACCTGTAATCTAAAATCTATATTATTATCTAAAATATTTGGATATTCAATCATATATTGCTCATTTTGACTTTCACCTGTATCTTCATCATAAAAATCACAATTTGATGGAATATTGCTAGAACAACCTTTGTATACGTTAGTAAATGGATAAGTTTTAGTGTGGCTTATTTTATAACGAATTGTCATTCTACTACCCAAATGATATATACAACTTAACCAACTATGCACTGATTGCGTTTCATAATCAAAAATTCTAAAATCAGTATCTTCAAAGCTCCAGAAAAAACCCTCAATAAATGATACTGAGCCTTTCATTTTAAATCTATTATTAAAGTTGTGAATCAATGCAAAACCAATTGTTTCTTCCGGTGCACCTATACTACCAACCGACATTGGTTGTGCAGAGTTAGTTTCAGGATCATAAATCTCTGATTCACCAGATAATGCATTGTTGGTCAACCTTGGTCTAGGTGAAAAACTAGTAAAATTATTTGAATAAACTAACTCCAATTGGTCAAAATTAGATAATCTTAGTCTAGCTGTTACTCTTGTTTCTCTAGAATCAAAGGGACTAGGATGATAAATATTGTAAGATCCTCTACCCTGAAACTTTTGTCTGATTTTAATTCTGTAATTAAATACAGGTCTATATTCAATACTAAAAACAGTTCTGAAATATTTTGTATTATCAGCTATTCTTGTCCAATTATCCCAATTTAGAGTACCTACAAAAGATCTGTGAAACTGATAACGTGATGATAAATATAATCCTCTTTCAGCCTGTGGTTGGGGATTTGCCGAATATAAGTATCCATAAATAGGATCCTCAAGCCAATAAGTATCCTCAAAAATAGTTGTTTTGTATCTTTGGTAATTTGAAAAAGATCTTTGGTAGGGGTTATCAAAATCTAAAGAATAATCACGATAAAGTGCTATTAAATTAAAATTTTCAAATTGAAAATATGTATTTAAAACTAATCCATATGGTTCATCACCTAATTTGAAAATATTACTATTTTTTGACAACTCTCCATATTCACCCTCAAATACTATATTTTTTTTAATTAATGAAAAACTCAAACCGATAACTCTTCTAAATGAAAGTGCTTTATCCCATATTGGTGATTGAGCATTCGAGCTGTACATTGCTGCAATTTCAGGATCAGCTGAATTACTTAAATACTGTAAATATTTATCATCACCTGAATAATCTACATCAGGACCCCCAACAATCGTCTCCAGTACCATTGGCTCTAATACTCTATCATACAAACTTTCATACAATGTTAAACCAAAATTATATCCTGTGATTGGTGTGTATCTTATATTAGCACCCCAGGTTATCTCGTTAACAGAATCAGTTAACTTATTAAAAATTTTAGTTGTATCCGAATAAATACCATATGGTTTTCTTGGTTGCATGACGATTAATGAAGAAAAGCTAGCTTCTGTTGAATCAGTTTTATCATTATTAATAATCGCATCTCTTGGTTGTTTTGATATGAAAAAAGAACCTCTAACAAAATCATTAGATAGCTGCAAACCTAGACCTCTCAAAACATATTGTGATGATCTTGATATATCTGTGTGAATACCCTCAGCTCTTTTTGTCCATTGATAACCTGTTCTTCTTGGGCTGAAATAATCTGAACTTTCAAAAACAACACCTTGATTAAAGGATGCAGTGAAATTTCCTAATACAAGCCTATCCAATCTAACCTTATTAAATTGTACTTTTTCGTATGAAAAAGAATATTTCATATTTTCAAACATTGTATTGTAAAATAAATTTTGACCAAAAAAGTCATTTTTGATAAATGACTCACCTAAACTTTTATGATAGCTTAAACCAAATTTTATATGTTGACCTTTTGATGCTGAAAGTCTGATTAATGTTTCAGGATTTGAGCTATTAGAGGTTTCAAAAATATTACTATCTGAATCTGGATTATTCGTTGATGGTACAGTCCGAATTAAACTAGATAGCCTAAAATGAAAATCGCTATCATTAGAATCTTCATACAAAATAAAATCTCTTAAATTTTTATATCCATAATAGCTTATCCCAGGAGAATTTTTCAATTCAAATGTTCCTCTAATTTCACCTCTCTTTTTTTGCAACATTACTGCATTAGCATCAACTGGAGTAATATTAGGAAGCAGCATAATATCATCATAATTCATTTTATTGATGTTCATTGGTTCATAGAACCTATCTAACCAAACTTCAGATAAACCTTCAGAGTTACCATCTGATGATAGCCAATTTTCTAGTTTGTAGGAATTAGAAGAGATTTTTTTTTGTGTATCACTAACAAATGGTAGTTTAACATTTACAACTTTTTTTAATAAACTTACATCATAAGATGTAATATCTTTTATATCTAATAGATCATAGATGTTCGATATATAGCCTCTATCAATTAAATAGTCCTGAATTGCTATTTGCTTAACTTTTGATATAGGTAATTCTTTGAGCTCATCTTGAGTAATTGTGTTTATATTTATTTTTGAAGAAAAAACAAAATGAGTCAAAATAATGTAAAAAATTATTTTAATCATTTATCCAAACTATATCCAAATGAAAACTGATGAGTAACAGGAAGAACTTGATGAGTTAGTATTGAATATTGTACAATAAAGTTTTCATAATTTATCTCAATACCAGATCCCAATCTATTAGGATTTGATTGACCACCAATATTGACAGAAACTAAATTAGATAGTCTATATTTCATTCCAAATTTAACTTGTATGCTTTTCCCAAGTAATCTATCAATAACAAGTGATGTCATCAGATTATCTAAAGGATAGTAGGTTGTTCCAATACTTAGTCTTCTGTTTAATGGTTGGTTGGACAATTCAGTACCAATGGATGGTTGATTAATATTTTTAATAAAAACTCCAACTCGATACTTATTTCTCAATGATGCTAGAAATCCTATATTCATTCCAATAATATTTGTTTTGCCTAATTGAACTCCATCAGATCCATCTCCTGACATTCCTGCCGACTGACCTAAGTCCCAACCCAATAAATTAACCGTATAGCCTAAAGATAATGTTGAGTTCATATCATTAAGCAAATGAATAGCGTGAGAAAACCCTATCGATGTTTCAGATGAAATATCTTTATCTTGATATGATACTGTCATATCCTGAATAGATAATCCAAAGCTTCCATATTTATTTGATGGTATGATAATGTCGGCGTTACTGTAGGGGAAAAAGGATTGATTATATAATTTTGAATAACTAAAACTAACTTTGATATGATCTACTTCTACTATTCCAGATGGATTATGATATAAACTCCAATTATCACCCTTATTAGCAACAACCGCGCCGCATAGCGATGTTGCTTCATATCCAGTATATGCATAATCTGTTATAGATTGTGACAATAATCTAGATGATAATAATATCAATATAATAAATTGTTTTATCATTATAATTTAGCGCCTACTACAATCGGAGCAATTGCTGTTTGTGATCTTCCAGTACTAAAACCTGTTGCTTCTATGTGCATCATATATGTCCCTGGGAGTACCAACTCTCCTAAATGTGTTCTACCATTCCAGGTATTTGTTTGTGTACCGAAAGGAGGGATGCCATCATATAGAGTTGTAATAAACCTTCCAGATAAATCAAATATTCTTATTATAAGTCTATCATAATCGGGTGCGTGAAATGTGTATTCAATGTTCTCATAGGCTGAAGGAACAAAAGGGTAGGGTTGCACATCTAAAGTTAATGTTTCAGTATAGTTTCTCCAGTTTTCAGTTTGAAAATCTTCAACATCAACTATCTTTATTTGGATTTTTCCTAAGTAGTAGTCGACTGTTCCAGATGCTCTTAATACATATCGATTAAAAGGACTATTACTAACATCACTATATTCTGAGTTTGTTAGACTCCAATCATCTTCAGATATTACTAGTTCTATTTTATTGCCATCAATATCTTCAATATCAATTATATCGATACCCCCAGGGTTGAAATGATCAGTTATCATCCCCTGAATTGTAACTTTAGTATAATCATATTGACCATTCAAAACTTCTTCAATTGAAACGCAGGTAGAACAATTATAATAAAAGTTTTCTAGTTCATCGCATATCAAATCATTATTTTCATCATTTTGACATAATCCATCACAATTATAGTATTCTTCAGGATATATACAGCTTCCATCACTTTGTGTTGCATTTTCATTAAAATTACATGCCGTTGAATTTGTGCATCCAAACATTATAAATGGATTATCAATAATTTCCCACGTCAATAATAAATTTTCACTTGTTTCATCGTGACCTGTTATTCCATTACCACCTAATTTATTTTCGTCAAGTTCTAATAAATCTTTTCTTTGATAAGATTCGCCATCCAAATGAGCTATTTGATATATTTGATCTTCTTTTGGAGTATCTGAAAGATAGTTTTCTACATTGGTCTTATCAATTTGAAACTGTTCCAAGTTTTGGTCTGGATTATCAGGATCATAATCATTCACATTCCAAACAAAATAATCAACGTCTTGAACCACGTTTGAACTACCATCCCATTCAAAAAGAACTAAAGATTCTCTGTTATCATCTAAAGGTGAAGAAGAACCCAACTGTACTAAAATTCCCACATCTCCTTCCAATTCATTAATTTCATCTTCATTTGCTAATGCATAGTCACAAGAAAAACCATAATAGCTAGAAAATACATCAGATGTACTCATGCTAATAATTAATGAATCTCCAGGCTCTATATAACCATCTGGAAAATTAATAAAAAAATCAAAGGGGTTATTGCTCCAATGATCTTGACTAGATGAAATATTATAATATTGATGTGAAGATGAATTGGCATCAGTTAAGTAATAATTATCTAAATTGATCGATTCAGTAGTAGGATTAATGATCACAACCATTTCTGCAGAATCAGGTGCTATAACAATATTCTTAAATAAGAGGTGATCTGATTGTCCAAAAAGCGAACAAATTAAAATAAAAGAGTATAAACTAAAATTTTTCAAATTGATATCTAAGTTTATTTATTAGTTCTAAGTTTGAGTGAACTTTTGAATTCTTTTTCATACTGAAATGGTTCTGAGCTTTGCAATGTCAAATTCAAAATTTCACTAACAATCGTTACAACATCTAAAACATCTAGATTTCCATCTAAATTAACATCTGAAATACAAAATTGATTATCATTTAATTGTTCATTACCTAAAACTGCACCAACTACAAAAACAACATCTAATACATCTAAACTTCCATCTAAATTAACATCACCATTCGCATTGCAGCTGTCTGATCCAGTATTTATATCAGATTCGTTTCTTGGTAAAATTCTGTATTCACCATATGCATAGTTAACCACACCTACTATAGAAGTAATTGTTGATCCTTCTGAGTATGAATCTATGGATCCATCATAAAAATAATCATCAATCATGCAGTCTCCTGATCCATCACTAACTGTCCACTCACCATATTCATTTGGTGTTGATGTTACAAGTAAGTTTTCTACCTTAACAAGCATACCCTCATATTGCTCAGCATTATAAGAACAACCACCCAATAAATCAGATGTTGATATTAATGTGGGCTCAACAACATTATCTGTTGATATTAAAACACTAGAAATCGAGTTTGTAATTTCAGTTAAACCATAATACTCTTCAACCTCGGCAATTAATAATAGTTCGTCTCCAACTTGCGGATCAATTGAGTTGTCGTATACATAAACTCCGGCAAATGTATCAGCATCTGGGTCTTCAAAATAAAAATTAGGGTTTGATCCTGGCTGGATTGCAGTTACTATTCCTGTAATTGTGACAACCTGACCATTATAAGGCGATGGATAACAATCATTTCCTGAACCAGGATCTGATGTTTCTTGTATAGCAGATACGCTCATTCCTCCTCCCAATATCAAAATGGAAACAACATCAGAACTCGATGAGCCTTCGTTATCATAAACTTCAAGTTGAAATTCTAATGTACCTTCCGATGGAGCAGTAAATGATACTTCTGGTTGGTCATAGCTACTTAGGGATACAGTAGGACCCGCTATTTGAGTCCATACATAGGCTATAATTGATCCATCTATGTCTGATGAATTACTTCCATCGATGGTAACTAATACACCTGCATCAACTACCTGATCCTCACCAGCGTTTGAAATAGGATTTATGTTTGCATTAGGATCTACAATATGAAAACCTAAATTACTCCAAGTGTCTTGATCAAAAATATCCCATTCGCATGATTCTTCACTTGACGATACTGACCATTCACTACCTGATGAAATTCCAGTCTTTCTGACTAATGTGTGATCTTTTGTTGCGTCAGACACACCACATGCTTCCCAAGCAGAACCTGGATCATCATTCCAATCTCCAATCCAATCAAGTGCGGTAAACGCATTCTGACTTCCATAAACTAAAGCAAAACCATCATCTCCATTACTTAAATAGGTATGTGTTTCATCGCATTCATTCATAATAAAAGGATCAGATGAACCGTGGCAAATCACGTATACATCCCCAGGCTCAATAATCGCTCCATTGTCAAATGCGTTCCAATAATCGTAATTACCGTTATCTCCACCATTTGTAGCATTAGGGTAGGCATAACAAGACAGGTCAATGGTTAGGTTACTAGGATTGTAGATTTCTAAATACTTATTATTACTAGATCCTTCGGAATATTCCGAAAAGAATAAATCAACTGATTCTTGATCACAACTAAAACATTCAGGATTCCCTTCACAATCAAAATCATCACAATCAACATAGCCATCTTGGTCATTATCTAAATTATCAGAGCAATCTGTTTCAATACAACTTAAATCATCATCACAATCAAAATCATTACAATCAATATATCCATCTCCATCATCATCTAAACCATTACCACAATCCTCTGATGGACAATTGGAATCTCCATCACAATCAAAATCATTACAATCAATATATCCATCTCCATCATCATCTAAACCATTACCACAATCTTCTCCTGATCCTGAACCCTCACATGCTGGATCAGCATCACCAATCGTTCCATCACAATTCCAATCATCACAATCTACAAAACCATCTCCATCATCATCTATACCATTAGTACAATCCTCGGTTGATGGTTCTACATCTCCGCAAACTGCTTCATAATCAATACAGCAATTATCAAAATCAACACATAAACTATTACATTGGCAAGAATTTTCAGGGGTATAGCCTACACAACCATATACTGCGCATGAGCCATCATCACTTCCACCACAATCACTATTATTACTACAATCTAAATCATCGCAATCAATATACCCATCTCCATCATCGTCTACACCATTATTACAGTCTTCAACTACTGGAGTGTCACCATCATGTGGGTGGCTTCCTAGATAATTCCAAGTCTCATTTGGGTAAACGATCCATTCACAAGTGGCTGAATTTGAAGATACATCCCACTCACTTCCACTTGTTACATTACTATTTCTAACTAATGTATTATCTTTTGTATCTCCTAGATCACAAACATCCCAAGCTGATCCAGGATCATCGTTCCAATCTCCAATCCAATCTAAACAAGAAAAACTGTTTTCAGTACCTTGAGCTAGACAAAAACCGTCATCACCATTACTTAAATATGTATGAAATTGATCACATTCTTCTAGTATTAAAGCATCAGAAGATCCGTGACAAATTACATATACATCTCCCGGCGCAATAGTAGCAGATTCATCGAATGTATTCCAATATTCATATTGGCCATCAGATCCATTTGTTGCATTTGGAAAAGCAAAATTTGCAAGATCAATAAACTCATCTGTAGGATTATAAATTTCTAAATATTTATTATTACTTGAACCCTCGGCATATTCAGAAAAAAATAAATTTTGAGTTAGACCAATTGATAATGAAAAAAATACGATAGAAAAAAACTTCATAATAACGCTCTCCCTTTTAATTTTTTGATTAAAATACGATAATCCGTCATTAAATTTATTATTAAATTGTTATATAAAACAAAAAATCAATTATCAAAAAAGGTAAAATTTTGTAATTTAAATTATCTTGTAAAAACTTCAATGGCAGATGGGACAACCTCAGAACTAAAAGGAGTAACACCATTTATTTCACCATCAATGTTCAAAATATCATTGTTTGAATTTTGTATTGCAAATTTTTTAACTTGATAATAATCTAATTTGGGATGGCTAACGTGAGATCCGTTAAAAACTTTTGGCAGTAAATTGAAAAGTTCTAGCCTTGAGGCATCTTTAACAACTACAACGTCCATTAAACCATCATTTAAAATTGCTTTTGGTGCCATCATCATTCCCTTACCAGTATGAATTGTGTTACAAGCAATAATAAATAAAAAATCATCTTCGAAAACAATATCATCTAATACTAACCTTGCATATCTTTTTTTCTTTTTAATTACTTCTATTGCAGCTCCTAAGGTATATCTAGAATGTCCTAACCATCTTAAATATTCTGCTGTTATTCCTGCATCTGTTACCAAACCCCAACCAATTATATTGAAAATATACAATTTTTTATTTTTTAACCTCAAATTAACTATATCAATCATTTGAGTTTTACCTTTAATAATTGCCTCTACTGATTCTAATGGATCAACTAAATCTAGGTCATGCATAAAGGAATTTCCTGTGCCCCCAGTGATCAAACCAATTGGAATTTTCATTTTATCTTCTCTTAACATCATTCCATTGATTACTTCGTGCATAGTACCATCACCACCAATTGGACATATCCCATTAAAGTTACTAAAATCTAATGTTTGAGCTAGTTCCTTAGCGTGACCAACATATTCAGTATTTATAATTTTTAAAGATATTCCAGCTTTATCAAAAAGAGGTTGAATTTTTTTTTGAATTCTTAATCCTTTTCCTCCACCACTATTTGGATTTACGATAAGAATTAATTTCATTTTAATTTTTTTTCCATTAATAACATTAGTAAATAATATTAGATTAATTTACAATAAATGGCAATCAAATTAGAACATATCAATAAATCATTTAAAATTTTTAAAAGAGACGCTGGTCTAAGTGGTGCGATTAAATCTTTTTTATTTAGAAAATATGAAAAAGTTACTGCATTGAGAGATATCTCACTTAAAATTAATGATGGTGAGATAATAGGAGTTCTTGGGCAGAACGGTGCTGGAAAAACTACTCTAATTAAAATTCTTGCAGGATTAATTCATCCAACAGGCGGAAATTTAGATGTGAATGGTTTCATCCCATCAAAAAGAAAAAATGATTTTTTAAAACAAATTTCAGTTGTTATGGGTCAAAAAAATCAACTTTGGTGGGATATACCTGCATCTGAATCTTTTTTATTGAATCAAAAGATATATGATATTGAAAAAACATCCTATCAACAAAGATTAGATGAATTAGTTAATTTATTAAATGTTGAAGACAAGCTTAATGTTCAAGTTAGAAGATTATCACTTGGAGAAAGAATGAAAATGGAAATTATTGCAGCATTACTGCATAATCCAAAAATCGTTTTTCTTGATGAGCCCACAATTGGACTTGATGTAATTTCACAATCTAAAATAAGGGATTTTGTAAAAGAATATAATCATAAGCATAACACTACCTTTTTAATAACCAGTCACTACATGAATGACATACAGGCTTTATGCGAACGTGTATATGTAATAGACAATGGGATTGGACTTTATGATGGTAATTTTGATAAATTAATAGAAAAAATAAATCCTTTAAAAAAATTAATTTTTGAACTTGAAAAAAATTCTGATATCAACAAACTCATACAAGTTTTAGGTAAACACAAAATAGAAATTCATCAAAATATTTTATCAGCTCAACTGCCAGATGAAAAAATGGCTAACCTAATTTCTGAACTTTTTAACATTATTAAACCAAAAAGCTTCACCGTTGAAGAATTACCTGTAGAAGATGCTATGCGATCTTTTTTCAACAATCCGAGTAAATACATTTGATTTTTAAATGGCTAAAAAAATATTATGCTGTAGTTAAGGTAACTTGGATCCAGACACTTGAATATAGAGCCAATGCTTTAGTTGGAATTTTCGCTATCTTTTCAGGTCTACTAATTGAATATCTATTATGGAAAAGAATTTTTTTAACTAGAAATGTAGAAATAATCAATGGCTTTACTTTTGAGCAACTAATTGTTTATCTTTTTTTTGCTCTTATGGTTGGACAGTTAAAATCATCTTGGGTTAATTCTTTTGAAATGATTGAATCTATAAGATTGGGAGAACTAA
>PAFF01000060.1 GCA_002704045.1 Fidelibacterota bacterium | reverse complement strand
ATTTTAATAATACATCTTGATGGCAAATGAGTAAACATCAATTTTCTTCTTTGATTAAAGCTTGTACTGTAAATTGCCTCCTCAAGTAAATTTGTCATAACATAGGGATTAGGAACAACTTTAATATTTTTCATGTCATTTGACAAACTCAAAGTATCGATAGTACTATTCATACCTGTACTAAACTTTAAAGTATCAAATTCACCAAAAGGCCTTTCAAAAGTTACTTCATATACATCTCCATATTTTGGCCTACTAGACTCTTGTATTCCATTAAAATCAATTTCTGCAGAGGTTCCCAACCAATAATAATAAGGATAATTATCCTCAATAAAATCATTTGATCTAGTTCCAACTAAGATCCGGTCGCTCCATACATCAAAATTCCCATCTTCATTTGAATCTATACCAATCAAAGCCATAGTATCATTTAATGTTGTATTTAAAATATAGAAAGGATATTCTCTTTGAAATGGCTCAATATTACCTGCTATTGATTGAGCTAAATTTTCCGAACCAAGCGTATCATTAATTCCAAAAATTCCATTTGGACTAAAAAATATTAAAGAATCTTGCACATAAACAATATCATCATGATTATAAAAGTGAATTTCAAAATCATATGGAAACACTCTAGATTGTCTATGATTAATAACTGGCCAAGGTTTAATAAAGATTTGAGGATTGTCTGTTCCTTCTTTAAATTTCCAACCTTGTGAGTTTGAATAGGAAATTTCAGTTGAAGGGAAAATTCTTAATTGCAAACCATCAAATACATCTGTTATAGCACCATTGCTGTTTAAAATATAATTTATTGTGTTGTTTTGATAATTATTAGTGTACCAGGTATCATCTATTTCGTAAGAAATAAAATTATCCAATATAAAATTCGGTATACCTATATCTTGCATTTCACCTTTTTCTGAGTATACAGGATCAGAATTAAAATCTGTAAATATTGAAAACCCGTTTGTATAAATGGCGTAAGGTACAACACTGTCATCATCAATCAACTCAACAAATTGAGTATCTGTATCAAATATAATATAATAATCAGTATTAGGAATAATTTGATTATTTGCAACTATTTCAACTTCGTAAGTACCAGTTCCATAATATTGCTTTGAATTATCTATTTTTAATGTATCCATAATATATCCAGCTGATGGAGCTTTTGGAATTACAACTTGAACATTTCTTCCTGTACTTATAACATACTCATTCTCATTAAGCTCAATAATAGCATTATTTTCGGAAGGAGGTATCCCAGAGGTAATATCTCCATTAGGTGATAAACCAAAATCATAAGCAACAATTGCATAGTAATAAGTTCTACCATTAACAACATCAGTATCCAAAAAATAATGCTGTAAGCCTGTATCATCACCGAGATAATATGAAGTGCCAAACACTGTTATATCAGAAAAACCTGTAATACCATCTTTTTTATCACATTGAAATATAGGTTGATAGAACATTGGACTTCCATATCCATCTGTTATGATCTGAGCGTCTCTAAAATATTTATCTGTTGATCTATATATTTTATACCCTTCGAAGTCATATTCTAAAGAATCTGGAAGAAAAGGATCTTTGGATTGTTCAGCTATAGAATTCCAAGATAATAACACTTCTCTATCTCTTGCCTCAGCAGATAATGTTGGCATCGTTGGTGGTTGTGCAAATCTATAATCTGTTTCATAAATGAGTTGCACAGTTTTTTTAAGATCAAATAATGCTGGGGGTTCAATTTGTTCTCCTCCAGGTGAACCTGTTAAATTATCAAATGAATGAAGCTCAGCCATTGATACTCTTTCTGTCTGACCTTTTTTCAACTCAAAAACTCCTGATGCAAATAGCTCTACAAGATTTGCTGGAGTGCCTATAAATTGATTAAATACTGTATCACTCATCATTTCCCACATAACATCGTCATTATAAAACCAAATTGATGTTTCGTCCTCTCCTTGACTATGCTCATCAACTGGGAACAATCTAAAAGTTGTTAAACCAATCATATCTGATTCAGAAACATCGGTTTCACCAAAATTTGGTTCACAACCCTGACCCTCGACACAATCTGGTTCCCCATTACATTCCCCCTCATCTGATTCTGTCCAAAAATTATCATTTGGGCCAATACCATCCAAACCTACATCATCATTTGGATTACTACATTTTCCATTAATAAAAATACAATTTCCTTCATCATCTTGATCGCATGATTCCCAATCAAGATCTTCGTCCCCACTCCAATAAGGTCGTAAATCAGCATTCGTTTTACCATAAAAAGAGTAAAATAAATCTAAATCATTTATACCACAAGTTACCTCAGCATTTTCTGGCTGACAATCTATCCATTGACCTTTGTCATTATCTCTTTTTTCATCAATCAAACCATCATTATCATTATCAAGTTCATCGTCAGATATACCAGGACTTTCCAAAAATGCAAATCCCATAATTCCAGGAGTTGCTCCAGCTAGACCCACTCCATCATAGTCCCAAGAATAAGAAAGATCCAATAAAACATCAAAGTAACCCACTTCATCATCAGTAGTTCCTTCTGAACCAATTGCATTATCAACCCAATAACCAAAGCTGGTCTCAGTAATGTTATAATCTGAAATATTAGTTATATTATATTCCCAAAACAATGCATCTCTGACCAATGGATTATTCCATTGGAAGCCTCTAACCTCAATCCTAAGCCCAACACCTCCCCATGGACTATTCGCTTGAAATGTTGCATCGGGTTGTATACTTTTTTCAGGAAGAGGATAATATCTGTATTCATCACTATTTATGTACTCATGATCCATAGCATCATTTACTACAAAATAGGTTTCTAAATCAGCATACGTTACGCCTTTACCGAATCTACCATCCCAAAAACCTTCCCATTTGTTTGGCTGACCTTGTGAAGCTGGCCAACCATTTGAAGGCCAAGTTGTCGAGTCGTCGCTCATAGCTGGATACTCACTCAATGGGTTAAAATATCCAAAGACAGGATAAAATCCCCAATCTAATGTATTTGTAAAATTGTGATCCATTTCTTCTCTATAATTTGTTTGAAGAAAATATACTTCGTGATCAATATTNTAATTTATTTGAGCTGGATCATCAACTATTTCTGTATCAATAGTTAAGGGATTTAAATCATTAACAATGTATGTTTTAGCTCCAACAAGCAATCCAATACCATCAACCATTCTCGTTCCGGTACCATCATTCGGCCAAATCGAAACATAATCTAAACCACCAGCTTCCCAATCAGACAACTGCGTTGTATTTTCAAACATNAGNAGNACTCTATTACCATCCATAAAAGATGTTCTAATAGCACTAACATCCCCTGCCTCATCATCAGGTCCATTGTAAGACCAAGAAAAACATATAATGAAAATAAAAATAAAATTTTTCATTAATATTTTAACTCCAAACTAATCTTAATTTGCCTAGGTGCAGAAAACATCCCAGGATCAGAATATATATCTTGAACTGAAGAAAATGTGCTTCTATAAGTTGCAATTTCACTATCTGTAATAATGCTGTAGTATGCTCTTCCAGTTCTATTGTGAACAGACATCTCATTTAAACGATCNAAAAGATTATATACAGAGATAACAAATCGACTTGAAATTTTATCATATAGTTTAAATGAATAATGAGCTCGTAAATCTACAGATACGTTTAAAGGTTTATAGCTGTTNTTTGGAAGCAAGTTTAATCCAGCTAAAGAACTTTCTGACATTGGCTCAAAGGAATATGCTGTTCCCGAATTAAAGTAGGATGACAATGTTAAGCCGTATTGTTTTGTATTATATCCAAAAGAGGCATTAAATGTGTGTCTTTGATCCCAACTCATTGGTATTAATGTGGTTATTGGATCTTGACTATTACCTTCTCTACTAAATGCCTGAGAAGGACTATCTGCTACTCCCTTAGTATATTGTAAAGTATAGTTAGTCATTATAGTAAAATTATCATAAACGGCATCAAGTTTAATTTCTAACCCTCTTACATTTCCNTAATCTTTATTTGTATATAATCCATACTTCACTTCATTAAAGGTAGTAATAGTCTTGGTACCAAGTAATTCATAGATATCTCTATAGTATAAATTAATATCAGNAGACATAAATTGATTTATTCTTTGCCATAAACCAATTTCATAACTCACTGTTTTTTCAGCAGAAATATTTGGATTACCCATAATTGTTTCGAAATTGCCCGATGGAACAAGCCAATCACTTCTATTGTACATGGCATAAAATGGTGGCATTTGGAAAAAATGTCCATAACTGAAATGCAAAACGGCTTCATCAGCCACTTGATATGCTATTCCTAATCTAGGACTTATTTGTGTTTGAGATGAGGCATTTAACGTTTTTGAAGTGTCAACTCCTGATATTAAATTTAAAGGATTCCTATATTCTGAAGGATAGTATGCTTCCGGATTAAAATAATCAAATCGTAAGCCTANATTAATAACCATAGCATCAAATTCCATTTTATCTTGTATNTAAGATGAGAATTCAATGGGAGTTGCATCAAAAACATCATTGTAGGTTGTTAATGTATCTGTAAATATATATGGAGAATAATTTGAGCTGTCTGGATTAGATCTTATTGTGTAATAATCATTTTTTATACTGTGATAAATTAAATCAAAACCAGTTTTTAAATTGTGTTCATTATTGATTTGCCAATTAAAATCAAATTTAAAATTATCATCTACAGTTGTTCTTTTACTATGAGATTTTTGCTGTCCCCCTGTGTAAAAACCAGGTACATCTTGAAAATATATATCACTAACATATCTTGCATCTGTAGGATTTTCATATACGTAATAGCCATAAAAGTATTTCATTTTAGAATATTTAACATCAAAAAACATTGATTGATTANTCATATAATTTGATTGCAATGCATAAAAATAAGTGTCTCTTAAATCCTTTGCTCTACCATATGGATTATATTTGAAGGCATGATTATAAGAATTCCAGGTATCGTTGTTATTTGTGAAAATAAATGATGCTTTCCATTTATTGCTTATTTTAAATAATAACTTACCCATAAAAGATAAATTTTCAGTGTCATTCATAGGGACCATATATGAGTTAGAATTTCTAAATGTGTAAGTATTATTATTAAAAGATGTACTAACTAGAGGGGAATTGATTCCCCATTCAATATCGAAATTATTTTTTATATCAACAATACATTCTTCATATTGAAAGCCATCATATTTTATTTCATAATCTTCTATATAGTTACCTCCAGCTAAATCNCACTCATTACTATTACTNGTTAAAAATAAAAAATCATTCGATACAATATCTAAACAAGCTTTTAAAGTAACTTCACATACTCCAAAGTCAATTTCACAAGATTCCTTATCCTCGATCGGAGCACCATCGCTTTTAAAAATTTGCTCGCCATAACTATTCATACAGACTGATTCATTAATGTATTCACCACTATGCTGTGAGTACCATTCTGATGCATCATCTGAATTATAATTACTTGAATCACTTACCAAAAAATATTCAAATCCATTTAAATGATTATTATTAACAGTTTTTCTACTATTAAAAAAGAAAAAGATTTTATCTTTCATAATTGGTCCACTAAATTGAATTCTAAAATCATTATTTTGATTTAGACCAAATTGGTCAATACCTACAAATATATCATTCCTTGATGATAAATAATTTGAATATGAATAATTAGCAGAACTTTCAAAACTATTCGACCCAGATTTTGTTATTTGATTAACAACACCGCTCATTGCTTTCCCATATTCTGCATTAAAAGTTCCAGTAATAACTTCAATCTCACTTATTGCATCAGGTTCAAGAGTAACTGCTTGAGATTGTCCGGAAAAACCTTCATTAACACTCATTCCATCCACTAAATATGTTACTTCAGTATTTCTTCCTCCCCTAAAAGAACCAGCAACTACACCAGCCTGCATAGATATGATTGAACTAACATCCTCAACTGGTAAAATATCAATTTGATCAGAGGATATATTTTTTACAGTGCTCGTTTGATCCTTTTTTATATCAACTGCATTTCCTGTAACTTCAACTATAGCGCCCTCAATAAATGATTGCTTTAGTACTATATTTCGAGTTGTTGTTCTGTTCACTGAAACTTGAATATCTTTAATTATTTTAGATTCGTAACCTATGTAATCCGCTCTTAAATCATATATACCAGGATCAACATTTAAGATAAAAAAGTTGCCATCTAAATCAGTTGCAGCTCCAATCCCTTGATTAACAATAATAATATTAGCTCCAATAATAGGCAGACTTGTAGATTGATCTTTAATGGTACCAGATATCTTCCCAGTAGTTTGTGAGAAAACTATATTAATTAAAATGATTAAAATAATTTGATACATTTATTATAATTTTTTTTACTTTATTAAAGATATTTTTTGAGTTTGATGAAAATTATCGCTAACCATCTTGACAAAATAAATTCCTGAAGATTCATTTTCTGCTGACCAAATTACTTCGTAATTACCCGCACTTTTAAAACCATTAAACAAATCAACTATTTTATTTCCATTTAAGTCATAAACCGCAATTGAAATTGACGATAATGATTTGATATTATAAGGTATAGTCACAATCGGATTGAAAGGATTTGGATATGGACTATTTAATAAATAATCAGTAACTATATTAGAATTTTCTAAATTCATTGTTTGAGACAATTCACAGCTTTCAAAATAGTATGGTCCAACTTTTTGACCATCTTCCATTACAGTAAAAAATCGATTATCCCATTGACCTTCAGTACAAGAATCTACAAAGTTTTCAAAATTAGGATTTTCCCAAGTATCACCACATCCATTAACAAATTTATATGTTTGATATGAATCAAATGGGAAAGATAGAATAGCAGTAAATATACTATCTCCATCAAGATCACACATTTCTGTGCCTTGAGCACCGTTAGGCATTGTACCACCTGCGATACATACACCATCACCTGATATAATTTCATTACTCATATCCACTTCAATTGTTACAAGGGCATTTGAAGGACAATTATTGTATGTATCTAAATCAAAAATAGTTGATACATACGGTATAGTTTTTTGTCTATAATTAGCTCCGGACTGACTACACGATGAAAAATTCGAACCACACCCTGCTATACCATCGTCTGTTTCAATTTGAGCACTGGAAAACCCTTTTCCAATCGTATATTTATATAATATATTCTCATTTGCAATAAATTGAGTTGTTAGAGAAAAAATATTATCTTGATTTGTATAAGTTAATTCAAAAGGATTTAGATAAAAGTCGTATGAATTAAAATTACCTCCCATGTAAACTCCATTTTCAAGTGCATTATCTAATTCTTGGTCGCTAACTTGAACTTGAAAAGTCATATCAATTGGCTCAATAGAAGGACATTCACCTTCATTGCAAAAATCAAAACAATAAGGACCATATGTGAATCCTTCATCAGAAACTACAACCTGCCTATCTCCCCATTCGCCTACTCCACAATCACCTTCAAAATCCTCCCACTGCCATTGCAAACAAGTATTCCAAGAGGCGCAATATCCATTTCTAAATTTAAAAGTATATGTACCTGGCGGTAAATCAACAACTACTTCCCAAATATCATCACCGTCATCATCTGACATCAGATGACCAATTGGACCTTCCATATAAATATTACCTCCAACAACATATACTCCAGACAGATCAGTTTCTTGATAATTCATATCTACAATAAATGATACTGGATATGTTAAAATATCATCAGGACATAATTCTTCATCACAACTATTGAAACAAAACGGACCCGAAACAAAATCTTGATCAGTTACAATAATTTGTCTGTCTCCCCATTCCCCAACACTGCAATCATCTAAAGAATCTTCCCAAAAGGCACCACAATTATCCCAATTATCACAAAATCCGTTTCTGTACTTATAAGTGTATGTTCCAGGGATTAGCTCAAGGGTAACCTCCCAAACATCATCCCCATCAGCATCGCTCATTAAATGACCTGTTGGGCCTTCAAGAAGTGGATCGTTACCAACAAGATACACGCCATCATCACTAGTACTTACATTTTGCATATCAACGCTAAATGTTACATTATAATAATCAACCTCTTCTGGACAAGCGTCACAACTACTAAAACAAAACGGTCCTGCCCATACATCATCATCTAATACTGTGATTTCTCTATCGCCAAACTCCTGGGAACCACATTCATCTGGGATGCTTTCCCACATATTTCCACAATTATCCCAATTATCACAAAATCCATTTCTGAACTTATATGTATAAGAACCAGGATTTAATTCTAATTCAATATCCCATATATCATCACCATTCTCATCAGACATTACAACACCTTCAGGTCCCAAAAATGATACATCACTACCAACTATGTATACACCATCTTCACTTGTATTCATGAAAGACATATCAACTTCAAATATTACATTTGCAGCAAAAATGTAATTTGTAATTATTAATAAAAAAACTGATTGCATCTAAAATCTCCTATTAAAAATGAAAAAAAATTTCATTATCTTGTAAATATGTTGCGACAAATAATATAAATACAACTTATATTTTACAAAATAATTTCTATAAAAGAAAATGAAAGTAACATTAAAGAAAATAGCAGAAAAATCGAATGTTTCGATTCCTACTGTGTGCCGAATTCTCAAAAGAAAAAAAAGTAGTTATAATAAAAAAGAGTTGAGAGTCATTAAAATAGCAAACAGTCTTGGATATCCGTATATTGAATACTACAATCAATTCAAATCAATTCAAAAAATAGCTATAATACTAAAGCTTGGAACCGGAGAATTTTACTCCTCATTATTAAATGGGTTTATTGAAGCAAGCATTAATACAAATTATCAATTTAATATTATAAGCATAGTTAAAGAAAAAAATCCTGTTCAAAAAGCAATTGAAATTGCAAATCAGCACGATGGAGCTTGTATTTTTTTAACTGAGTTCAAAGAAAAAGAATATATAAAAATAAAAAATAATACATTAAACAAACCAATTATCTCAATTGCTCCCATACCAAACCCAGTTTTTAATACTATAACTTTTGATTCTTATCGAGGAGGTTTTTTAACAGCAAAATTTTATTTTGAAAATGGATTAAATAATGTGGGTTTAATTTGTGGACCAAATGATAACACAGAAGCTAATAACAGAAAAAATGGTTTTATTGATTTTGTTAATTCAAATAAATCAATGAATTTAAATTGGATTTATAATGGTGATTATAGTATAGAATCTGGTCATGCTGCATTCAATGACTTAATTGAAAACAACATTAAAAGAATTAATTTATTTTCGTGCAATGACGCTATGGCTATAGGTTTCATTAAGGAGGCTTCAGAAAAAAATGTTAAAATACCGCAAGAAATTAAAATTACTGGATATGATAATTTGCCAATTTGCGTTAACATGACCCCAACTTTAAGCTCAATAAAAACAAACTATAAAAAACTAGGGAAACAAGTCATTTTTACTTTTGATAATTTATCAAATAAAAGTTTAACTGAGTCAACTCTAAGTCTAATACCGGTTGAATTGATTAATAGAGACAGCACAAAAAAATAATAAATTTTACAATATGTAATTATAATTTATTTATATTGAATGTTGTTTTTATATTTTGTCAATATTAAATTAAAAAATATTTAATTGTGGAGTTAAATAGATGACTGAGTTTTAGATGAAAAAAAATTTCATATCAAACCTAATTTTAGTTATTAATTATGCTTATCAAAAAAAAGGAGTATACAATGCAACACCTTAAAATTGTTTTAACANTTGCTTTTTCAATAAATTTTGTTTTTTCAAATTTATTCTTTTCAGAAGCAGCTGAAGGAAGCAGTAACAACAAATATATAGAAGTATTTAATGCATCGGATATTGATATAGATTTAACAAATTATGCTTTTCCTAGCGTATCAAATGATCCAACAGAAGTTGGTGTATATGAATATTGGAATGCATTTTCAGAAGGTGCAACAGTAGCAGCAGGCGACGTTTATGTTATTTGTCATCCATCAGCTGATGATTTGATACAAACTGAATGCGATGAAACTTTTACCTACTTAAGCAATGGAGATGATGGATTTTGTTTAGTAAATGGTAATGAAAATGAATACTCAATTGTTGATTGTGTAGGTGATTGGAATGCTGATCCAGGTTCAGGGTGGGATGTCTGTGGCGTATCTGATGGTACTAAAGATCATACCATTGTAAGAAAATCTTCAGTCTTAAATGGAAATAGNGGTGATTGGACTGCATCTGCTGGTACAAATACTGATGATTGTGAATGGTTAGTTTTCGAACAAAATGATTGGATAAACCTAGGTTCACATTCTTATGATACTAATAATGAACCTGATCATATTGTTTATGTTGGTCCATATATGACATATACTCCTCAAGATTTATCAATCGAAACTGGTGAAACAGTTCAATGGATTATGGAGGGTGGTTTTCACGATGTAAATGGTGTTACAAATACTATGACTGGCGAATCCTTCAATAATCCTGAAGAATTTTATTTTGATGCAACGAGTGATTTAGGAGTTATGGGTGAGTTCACATTCACAATTTCAGGACTATATAATTATGATTGTAGCGTAGGAAATCACGCTGCAATGGGCATGATTGGATCTATAAATGTTATTCAAGGTGCTGTTCTTGGTTGTATAGACTCTAACGCGACAAATTATNATCCANATGCAACTGAACAAGACTATGATNACAATGGAACATCCAGCTGCACTTATGAATCTTGCGAAGATATACCAACTGAAACAGGATGCTTGTGGGATACTGGNCAATCTGCAGAATGGTGGGAAGGNTGGTGGAACTGCACTGAAAATGGTGGTCAAGTATGCGGTCTAGCTGAAGTTGTTTTTGAAGTAGATTTGCCAGATGGTGTTGAAGGTNTTCCACANGTTCAAGGTACCTACAACTCATGGTGTGGTTCTTGCTTTAATGATATGTCTGATGAAGACGGTGATGGTATATGGAGCCATACTCAATACTTTAGTGCCGGTGAATACCACGATTATAAGTATTCAATTGGAGCTTGGGTTGAACAAGAAGATTTAACAGGTTTAGATTGTGCAGCTGAGGCAGATGGTTATTGGAATCGTAATTTTACAGCTGGTGAGGCAAATACTTCTCAAACATTAGCTCATTGCTATGGAAGCTGTGAAACTACTTGTGGTGATACCCCTCCCCCCGCTCCATCGTATGATGTAACTTTTGATTTAGATGGTATTGATGATTGTGATTTTGTAAGTGTAACTGGTAATTGGGATGGTTTTACTGGCTGGGGTGCTACATCTGATAATAATTATACAATTTCACTTGAAGATGGATCTTATGAATATGTAGTTCTATGTGTCAATTACAATGAAGGTGATGAATGGTGGAATAATATTTGGGACTATTCTACCACATTTAATGCACCATTGGAATGTGATGTTACAGCAGATGCTGAGGATGGTCCATTTGGAAATTATGGACTAACAGTATCTGGTGAAGAACAGACAGTATCATTGTGTGCAGGCACCTGTGATGAAACCTGCGATTCTGGTGTTGTTTGCGGAACAGGTGATTCTAATCAAGATGGTGGTGTTGATGTATTAGACGTAGTACTCGTTGTTGATTTTGTTTTAGGTAATAATACGCCGAACGATGATCAATTATGTGCATCAGATATGAATGCTGATGGTGGAATTGATGTTCTTGATGTTGTTCAAATCGTTGATATTATTCTTGGTAACAGAGGAATCAAAGCAAATACAGCTGAAATAATTTTCAATGGTAACAATGTTAAATTTGATGCAAATGGAATCGTTGATGCATTCCAGATCAAGTTAAGTCATAATGGACCAATTGAACTAGAACTAACAGATGATGCACTTGTTTCGAAATATAGAACAGTTGGAAATACAACAACATTGATTATTGTGTCACCAGAGAAAGATCATTTATTTACAACAAATAACCATTTCATTGTAGAAGAAGTACTAGCTGCTACAACAGATGGATATATAAATGTTTCTATGGATATTCCATTGGATTATTCTATAGGCACAGCATATCCGAATCCATTTAACCCAACAACTAATTTAAGTATTGATTTAAACACGAATGCTAGAGTCAATATTTCAATTTACAATACCATGGGTCAATTAATGGATGTGATTGTTAATGATAATTTGAGTTCAGGATATCATACATATGTATGGGATGCGAATGACGCACCTAGTGGATTATATCTAATCCAAACAGATGTAAATTCTAACATTAGTACTCAAAAAGTGTTGTTGATAAAGTAAGTAATTGTGTTTATTTAGAAAAAGGAGGCTATTTTAGTCTCCTTTTTCATTAAAATTTTGGATTTCTTTTATGTTTAATATTATAATTTTCTTTATTTCTTTAACCCTATCATTTGGATCAAGCGTCACCTTTTCAATTGAAACAGAAGATGAATTTGGAGCTATGTGGGTTACAGGTTCATTTGATGGTTGGACAGGATGGGGTCTTGAATTATCACAAACAAATAATATTTGGACTGGTTCAATGTCATTACCCAATGGTGAGTATGAATATGTTGTATTGGGAGTAGATACCTCAATTCCTAATTGGTGGAATGACATATGGAATAATTCAACAACTTTTAATGCGCCAACAGGATCTGAATGTGATTTTACACCAAATGATGAGTGGCCTAATTATGGTTTTTTAATAAATAATAATGATATTTCACAAAGTTATTGTGCAGGTACCTGTCAAAATAGCTGTAGTTCATTCAATGGATATTCAACTACTTTTACAGTGGATATGTCAGATATTGAGATTCAAACAGGTGATGGTAATTATCCAGCTATTTTTATTGTTGGTTCTGATGAACAATTAAATGGTCCAAATGGCTTGGCTATGGAAGAAATAGAAAATAATAGATGGCAAATTTCAGTTGAATTACTTCCAGGAACTTATACTTATAAATTTAGAAATGGATATTATGATTATTGGGATAGCCCAGGTTGGGAAAATATCACTGGCTTTTGTTCATCAGGAGATTTTAACGATAGACAAATAACGGTAACAAATGATAATCAAGTTTTAAATGAAGTTTGTTTAATTCTAGCTTTAATTTTTCCATAAACCCAATCACCTTGATTAACAGTTTTCATTCTTGCTGAAGTATAATTGTAACCA
>PAFF01000059.1 GCA_002704045.1 Fidelibacterota bacterium | reverse complement strand
GTCTTTTTCAAAAGAATTATTTATGATTTTAACCTCATTTTTAGTGATATTTTTAATATCATCAATAAATTTTGATTTATATTTTTCTTGTATTGAAATTGTATAGTTTGCTTGATTAAAAAAAAATTTCTCTATAAAAATGGCTTCATATTTTTTAATAATACTATTAATCAATGAACTGTATTTCATTTCAAAATAAAATTCGATATCAACAAGTTTTACAAATTTAATAATATTAATATTGCTAATTACATTATTAGCAGCTGTGCTATACGAATTTATTAAGCCTGGTATACCTAAATTAGTTCCGCCATAATACCTCACCACAAAAATAGCTGTATTGATCAATTTATTTCTTTTTAATACATTCAATATTGGAATTCCAGCACTACCTCTAGGTTCACCAGCATCTGTAGCAAAATCATTTATCTGTTTATCTACCAATAATCTATATGCGTAACATATATGAGATGATTTTTTATGATCAATTTTAAGATTTTGTAAATGATATTTTAACTTAGAAATATCATTTACAGGAAACGCAAATGAATAATATTTTGAACCTTTTACTTGATATTTTCCAAATTGTTTACTTTTAATTGTTAAATTATGTTTCAATTTTTAATAACAATGGAAATAGAATTATTACTGAACGATAAATAATAAATTCCACTGGATATAGGTAAAAACTGTACATCATCAAGTATTACCCTCTGCCTTCCCGGTGATAGGTTTAAATTATTCCAATTTTTGATCTCACGGCCTCTAATGTCATAGAGTGTTATTTTTGAATTTATATTTGATCTTTGCTCAACAACATCTAAAATTAAGCCTATATAATTTTCATTATTGATATCTAATGGATTTGGAAAAGAATTTATAATTTTATTTCTCGAAATATCACTAGATAAAGGCCAAGTTTTGACATTAAAATTAATAGCGTTATCTGAAAAACCAACTTCATTCATTGAATATATTGAATAACTATAATTTTTGTTTTCTTCAATATTATAATCATAGAAGATAGTATCAATTGTTGAATAAATGGAATCTCCATCTCTTAAAATGATATAAGAAATTTCTCCTTCACCTATTGCATTTGTCCACCATAACTGGACCTTATCATTATCTATGAAAAAATTATAAAAATCAGGCTTTAAAGGAAAATCAGGTATTGATGTATCTATATTAATTGATATTGGGCTAGCTTTGCCTATTTGATTCTTAGCAACCACTGAGTAATAATAGGTCGTATTAGATTCTACATTTTGATCATAGTATAATGAGTCATCAATAGAATCGATAAATATACTATCTTTATAAATTTCAAATTCTAAGTCCTCACTTTTATTTGAAGGAAATTGCCAAAATATTTTAACAAAATTCGAGTCAACCAAGGCATTTAGTTCATTCATTCCTTGGGGAATGTAAAAAGGTTCAACATTAATATTAAGATTTACATTATTTTGGTCTGAGTTAACAACGATATAAATATTTTTATCAGGATATAAAAGATCAGTTAAACCATTTAATAAAGGATTGGAAATATAATTATTATTATAAAATGTCAAAATATTTCCATTCAATTCGTTAGTTTCAATATCAAAACTCAAATTTAGCTTACTTGTATCGTAAACCTCATAATGACTTAGGTATATTGATTTATTATTTAAATCAATAAATTCCGAAATCAAATTATTATCAATTAGAAAAGGATCAATATCAATCTTTGTAATTAATGCCTGATCTTCATAGTAATACATACTTTCATCAATCTGATTATATAAATTTTTAATATTAAAATCTAACCACGCATCAGAAAAGCTTGATCCTAGAGAATCCAATATATAATCAATTGATGAAATTGCTGATATATTTCCTATTGACATACGTCCCCATATTCTATTCATAATTTTACTATTGAGTTCGGATTCGTATGAAATACTAACATCTTGTTCAAATTGAGTACTAAGATAATGTCCAAATAGAGCTAAACTATATCCATTCGTATCATCAAAATCAATGGTAGGATTTTTGTAATAATTTGATGAACTATTAGAATTTAAAAAATTGATATAATCATTTATATCTGGATATCCCAAATCTTCAATCCATGTTGAGGATAGTTCATAAAAATATCCATCTCCTCCTGTTCCACATCTATATTCAAATTGTACAACGTGAAAAAATTCATGTAAGGTTGTTACTTTCATTGCATCTGTACCTTTAACAATATATGAATCATCTTCGTAATCATTATCAATTTCAATACAACTATCATCACATCCAATTCTAATTGCTCTTCCATAAAAACTTCCACCCATATCTAAAACATAAATATCGGTTATGTTGTCTTCCCCATTAGCTCCATCTTTAAATTTCATTTTTTCAATTAATAATTTATATGAACTATCTGCAACCTCAGCTACTTGGTTAATATAATCCGGTACTCCATCCAATGGTTCAATATCTATCAAATCAGGGGAATGATCATCAATTAATTCATCCTCATTGTCAAATCTTGGTGTGGTATCATAGTGAATGTAAAAATTCCCATTTGGAGATAAATATATATTTTGCATTTCTATAGTAGTACAATTAGACCTATCTCTATTATTTCCATATTCTGATAAAACTAATCCACATTTTTCTAAACACCAAATATTAATATTTAAAAAAAGAGAAAGAGCAATAAGAATTTTCATTTTTTTCGAAATTTTATTTTAATTGGAATACCTGTAAAATCAAAAGAATATCTAAATTGGTTCTCGAGATATCTTTTATATGATACAGGAAATAATTCAGGATAATTGACAAAAAAAACAAAAATTGGGGGAGAATGATGTACCTGTGCTACATATTTAATTGACAAATTTTTTCCTCTAACATATGGTGGTTGTTTTTTTCTGACTACTTCTTTGACAAAATCATTTAGCAATTTTGTTTTTAATTTTAATTTCAATGAGTCATTTACCATTTGGACTTTTTCAAGAATTGAGAATACTCTCTTATTTTCTTTTACTGATATAAAGCATTTAGGATAAAATTTCAGCGAGGGGTATTCTTTATGAATTATATAGGTCATTTCATTAACTGTATCATTATCTTTATCAATAGCATCCCATTTATTAATAACTAAGATCATTCCTTTACCTTGATCAATCACATATCTAATTATATTTCTATCATGATTAGTAAATCCTTTTAAAGCATCAATCATAACAATAGCAATATCAGCATCTTTTATAACTCTGAATGTTCTAACTGTACTNTAAAATTCAATTGCGTCTTCTTGCTTATTTTTTTTNCTAAGTCCTGCNGTATCAATTAATCTGTATATTTTATCAAAATATTTTATNTANGAATCAATGGAATCTCTTGTNGTNCCNGGNATATCTGTAACAATTGATTTTTCTTCTTTAAGTATTGCATTCATCAATGATGATTTCCCAACATTTGGCATTCCAACTATGGCAAGNCTNGTTGAANNACTATNTGAATCAATNCTTTTTNATANAACTGGNAATTTTTCAAGAATTANATCTAATAAATCTCCAACATTTCTACCTCTATCAGCAGCTATTGCAATTGGATCTCCTAAACCTAGTTCATAGGATTTATAAATATTTTTCTCATATTGAAGTTCATCAATTTTATTTATTACCAAAATNTAGGGCTTATCAGACTTTTGAATAATCTCTGCTAGGATTTTATCNCTCGANGTTANTTCTTCTNTTCCATCAATCATTAANAAAATNAGGTCAGCTTCATCTAAAGCAATTTTACCTTGGAATCTAACTNCCCTTTCNATTTTATCATCNCTAGCTGGTAAATANCCTCCTGTATCTATTAAATCAAAGTNCTCTCCTACCCATTCAACATTTCCGTATATTCTATCTCTAGTTATNCCTTCAATGGGTGAAACAATAGCATGATTTTTNCCAACTANTCTATTAAATAAAGATGACTTACCAACATTNGGTCTTCCTAAAATTGCGACAGTTCGATTAGACATTAACAACACTTTCTAGTATATGCAATATACTATCATCAGATATGTTAACAGAAACATTTAATCTATTTGAAATATCATCTAGTGTCATATTATCTAATGTCATCGTTCTATCATCATTTAAAACTCTGTGNGANANCCAAACCGAAGATCCCAAATCTTTTCCTATTAATTGATTTATTATATCTCTTCCTGTTAGAAGTCCAGCTACATTTACTACATCTCCATAAAAGTTATTTGTTATTCCAATGATTTGAACTTCTAAATTCTGTATATTCTNATTTAAATAATCAACTANATTCTNTTTAAAATATTCATATATTAATATACCAGTGACAATTGTTAATTTTGTTGGCTTATTAAACTTTTTGGGGAAAATTATTTTTTCTTTTTCAAAATTATCCATAAAACTTCTAACCTGTCCAACACCATTTTCTACNAAGTCTAAATCATCATAATCATATGTTGGNGGTAATTCTTTTTTACATATTAAATACCATTCATCNGATAATAGTATGAAAGGAATTTTACCTGTTTTATAATTTAATGNAATAGAATCCATTTCTTGAATGAATCTTTCTGCATATTTTTTATNAACACTTTGTAATTCAATCAAACCCTTTCTATGTTTTGTTAATCCNACAGGAACAATTGATAAAGATTTTAATTTTGGATAAAATTGATATAAATCATCAATAGTTTTTAATAAATACTTTCCATCATTTAGTGTAGGCATAAGNACAATTTGTGTATGTAATTCAATATTATTATCTGTCAAAAATTTAATTTTATCTAATAATTTATCATCCTGTTTATATAATAATAATTTTTTTCTAAGTTCTACATCAGTGATATGTACAGATAAGTACAATGGNGAAAGTTTTTGTTCTACAATTCTATCAAGTTGTTTTTGACCCATATTTGTCATAGTTATGTAATGACCNTGNAAATATGANAATCTAAAATCACCATCCCTAAAGTATAANTCACTNCGCATTCCTTCTGGATTTTGATCTACAAAACAAAAAACACAATCATTTGCACAAGCTCGTATTTTAAACTCCTCAAACTCAACACCTAGAGTATCATCATAATCTTTTTCTATTTCATACTCAATCGTAGAACCATCNATCTCAAATTGTAATTTTACCAATTGTTCACTTATTTTATATTGATAGTCAATTTCATCTTTAACTCNTTGATTATTAATTTTAATTAATTTATCACCTGGTTTTAGACCAATTTGAGTTCCCAAACTTTNNGGATGTACTTTAATTATTTTCATAAAATTTTTCTTAAATATTTAAATTTATTTATAATAAGTTAAATGTNNANGATAAATTAATATTTTTCTAGTTATAAATCTAAATTATTAAGGATATAAATGAATATACAAATATCAATAACAGCATTATTGCTTGGGGTTGCTAAGGCAGATGAAAAAATTGAAAAACATGAATTACAAATAATAACAGATATTTTAAAAGATTTTTTTNATTTGAGCCAAANTCAAATNAATACAATTATNAATGAAGCTATGNATAAATTAAANGAATCNACTGATTTATATCAATTTTGTAAACTAATNAATGAAAAATTTAATTATGATGATAAAATTAAATTTATTTTNTCAATATTTAAAGTTGCATTCATCGATAATAAACTACATTATCTTGAAGAACACATCATTAAGCAAATTTCTAATTTGCTACATGTAGATCATGCTGATTTGATAAATGCAAAACTCGAAATAAAAAAATATTTAAACTAATATTTTTTGAATATTTTCANAAACAAGNTTTCCATCTTCAATTGGAAAGAAATGAGTCAAACCNTTCAATTCTAATTCATCACTATAAAGAAATTNTGATATTTTTTTAATTGATNTGTTGGAAATAGCACTNTTAAACTCTGGATATAATAAAAATATTTTNGATTCTGTTTTTGATATATTTTNAAAAATAAAAGGTTCAAGTGTAAGNGCTGATAAATAATACTNNACTTCAATNTTGATATCATAGTTNAGAACATATTTATCTTTTTTTTGTTCAAANACACTACCAATATAATTTCTTAANGATTGATCTGAAAATTTTTTAAATNTNCTATATTTTTTATATCTATCAAATATNTCAGAAAGTGAATTNAATTCAGTTTTTCTNTTCAAAGCTTTCTTTGCTAGTGGATGAAAATNCANNCCTAAACCCAATAAATTTATAACTCTCCACATTTTGCACTGAANNGGAGTAAAAATAACTGGGTCTAATAATATAATTTTAGAAAAAAAATTAGGTGCTTTTATGGCTGAATANAAAAGTATAGTTNCACCCATTGAATGTCCAATACCTATTTTTTCTGAAGATTTATTNTTCATTGATAATTCTTTTAAAAAATCATCAGCTANNGTTTTCCAATCGTTTACAGATTTTTTAGATACTTTACAGTTAAATATTCGCATTAATGGAGTATTTAAAATATATTGATTAGCAANTAAATTTAATANTGAATGATACGCTTTAGGNGGTATNCCATTACCGTGAAGAAAATAAATTTCCTTATTAANGTTATTATGTATTCTATTNGATTTAATAATTTTTATNTATATTTAAANCAAAATTTACCTAAAAAAATAATATCTAAAAANATTATAAATATTAATNAGCTATGCTACTGCATAGTATTTACANGCATATAAAAACTGCTCAGCGTTGAAATAACAATAATCTCCTAAAAAATAAGCTATTTTTTCATTGTCTTTAAAATCTNCATCANTAATCAGCTTGTATTTAATTACCAAATTAGAAGATTTATTTNTNCCNATACTACTAAATTGATATTTNCCGACACCACATTGAGTTTTAATAACTAAAAGTGGTAATTGTTTACAAAGATCTGTAAAATATNTAGCTTCNCTANTTGTTTGTAATTTTGTAGTGTTCATTTTTTTCTCCTTAATTTCTTAGNAAAAAATAAAACAATANNTAATATTAAAATGTGAGTTNTAGCAATATTATTTTTTTTAGTGACCTATGACACANATATATTGTTATCTATCGAAAATAATTTGAACTATGTTGATGACATCTAGTATATTAATTGNACTATCCTTNTAAACATCTGAAACTATATGTTCAAATTCATTCAAAGATAANTCNAAAAGAATAGTTTCAATTAACAAAATAATNTCATTTATGTTTACTNGATTATTTAAATCTGTATCACCCATTAAATACCANTCACAAATCTGATCACCTANATAACTTGATAAACAATCAGGNTAANAATCATTTTCACATAANTAATTATTGCGAATACTTGAAATGCTTGGATAAGTCCAATCAATATTTAGATCGCATATGTCATNNGGGATATTTATAATANTATTATTATTTAAATACANATAATTTAATGATACCATTTCATTGANAGAATTAGGCANTGCAACTATTTCATTATTTGATATATCAAGATATCCTAATTTTNGTAGGGTATTTATTGATGGNGGTATNTCATNAGTCAAAAGATTATCTTTTAANATTAAAACTTCTATNTTTTNTAAATTACTAAAACAATTAGGGAATGATCCAATAAATTGGTTTGAAAANGCATAAAAATTTTCAAGTTTTTCTANTTCACAAATANTATTTAAATTACCNTNTAAACTATTATTACTAATATATAAATCAGTTAAATTTGATAGATTACTAAATGTGTTTGGTATTGCTCCAAATAAATTATTATAACTTAAATCAAGATATTTTAGATTTACTAAATGCCCAATACTTTCTGGAATATTACCAAATATATCATTACCCAATAATCTTAAATCAACAAGTTCATCTAGTAAATAAATATTATCTGGAATGTTACCTGATAGAGGTATACTTTGTAAGCATCCATCAATCTCATACATTGAATAACATAAACTAATCAACCGTCCATTATCCCAAATTTGCTCACCTAATGATATTGGATTTATATT
>PAFF01000058.1 GCA_002704045.1 Fidelibacterota bacterium | reverse complement strand
GTTGATGTATACATTAGATGACCATCATCAAGCGATAAACATACTTGCGAATCGCACGCTGGCTCTACATCATTATCAAATACAACTACAAGCGGTATTCCACCTGATCCTGAAAGTATAAAATCAGATAAACACTCTTGTGTTATATCGCCATCTAAACTTACTAATATACCATCACCCGCAGGTACAACAGACCCTGAAAATGAAAAACCTAAAACAGTAGAACTACTTGTTGAAACGGTAAATCCGTTTGATTCAGCAGCTCCACCTGATGCAACTTCAACACATCCATTATGATTAAACTGAAATCCAGCTATATCAACTGAACTTGAATAATTTAAATTCTCACCATCAAAACTTAAATACACATCAGGATCCGCACAACTTGAACCATCACCATTACATATTCCACATTCATCTTCAACTGCTTCACCTCCACACACACCAAAACAATCAAATTCTTCTATACATTGACCATCACAATTAAAATTATCTAGAGGAAATTCGCAAAGCTGAGCATCCATATTTGCTCCCTCCTCATAATTACAAGCATCCTGCTCATCACAACCATAAACTACTCCAGAACAATTTTCAAATTCAGGCCAACATTGCTCTTCTAAGCATTCATCACAACTTTCATCCCAACCATTTAAATCATTACATTCATCACAATTGACCTGCATACAATCACCAAATTCTCCATAACAACCAGTACAGCCTTCTGTAAATGTATCACCCCAACCACAGGCATTCACTATACACCATTCAACGCCGTCTCCTTCTGCGCCACCATTAACACAATTCCAAATACAACCTAACATAACACCCGAATTGTCCCATTCAGGGAAATCAGGACTAACTGAATCCAAGGTTGCAATATCATCATCTGTACATTGATTTACACAAGATGATCCATCACCATTACAAATACCACACTCATCAAAGTTACCAATACAATCATCTGAATCATCACATATTCCATCTGAATCTAAATCGGTACAACCTTCATAAATAATTGAATTACAATCCTCAACTAATGCGTCCAATGACTGACCACCGTATGTTGATAAAATTAAATCCTCAATACATATATCTGAACTACCCTCAACTTCTAGTACAGTTAAAATACCACTACCAGCTGGAACCACTGATCCAGTCAAACTAAATCCAATGACTCTATTGGTCGTTGAACTAGTGGATACTGTCAAGCCATTTGCAGCTGCATCACCACCTGAAGCACCTACAATGGTTGCACCAGATACATCGAATTGAAAACCAGCGATATCTGAAACACTATTATAAAAAATATCTACATTATAAGTTCCGCAATCAGATCCGTCGCCTCCACATATACCGCATTCATCTTCAATCGCAGATCCTCCACATTCACCCTCACAATCTTCATAAAGATAGTCTACAGTGTAAAGATCATCGAAGCTACATCCACAAGAATCTTCTGGCTTACTCTGCTGCCAATCACATTCCTCATTATTACAGTAACAACCATCTTGTAAACAATGCATATCAGCATCACAATATGTTCCAAAACTAGCACCAATGGAAGAGGCATAAGTACTACATTCTTGAGGTGTAAATGCTTCTACAGGAAACATTGAACAAGCTAAATCTGTGCAAGTATCTTCTAAAAAAGTATCCCCATCACATACACCACAATCATCCTCAATCGTTGATCCTCCACATTCATCTGCGCAATCCAATACATTACCATCACAATCACAATCACCATCAGCTATACCATCGCCATTACATACGCCACACTCATCTTCTATCGAAGAACCACCACATTCACCAGCACAATCCAATACATTACCATCACAATCACAAGCATCGTCAGCTATGCCATCACCATTGCATATTCCACACTCATCATAATCACCAACGCATTCGTCTACATCATCACAAACTCCATCTAAGTCTATATCATCACAAACAGAATCACCACTATCTCCATATTGACTTGTTAATGAAACACCGCCTGGACCTGAAAATATAAACTCTGACAAACAATCTTCTGTAACGTTTCCATCAAGACTTAGTAAAGTTCCCTCGCTTGATGAAATGACTGCTCCAGTAAATGAAAATCCTAAAACAGTTGTACCGCTTACGCTAACAATAAAACCATTTGCAGCTGCATCACCACCACTTGCTGATGATACACANCCATTATGTGTAAATTGAAAACCAGCAATNTTTTCTGTTGAAGTNTAGTTTAAATTGTTTTCTGTTAAATTTATACATACCTGTGATGTACAATTATCTACATNAGTATCACATTCCGATCCATCTCCTCCACAGACTCCACANTCATCTTCNATCNAGAGANCCACCACATTCACCAGCACAATCCAATACATTACCATCACAATCACAAGCATCGTCAGCTATGCCATCACCATTGCATATTCCACACTCATCATAATCACCAACACATTCGTCTAAATCATCACAAACTCCATCTAAGTCTATATCATCACAAACGGAATCACCACTATCTCCATATTGACTTGTCAATGAAACACCGCCTGGACCTGAAAATATAAACTCTGACAAACAATCTTCTGTAACGTTTCCATCAAGACTAATTAGAGTACCCTCGCTTGATGAAATGACTGCTCCAGTAAATGAAAATCCTAAAACAGTTGTACCGCTTACGCTAACAATAAAACCATTTGCAGCTGCATCACCACCNCTTGCTGNTGATACACAGCCATTATGTGTAAATTGAAAACCAGCAATNTTTTCTGTTGANGTNTAGTTTAAATTATCACCGTCCAAGTATATATTTACGTCTGTNGACAATGCAATTGAAACAAATAAAGNCATGAACATTATAAGTGTTTTTTTCAACATTTTCTCCTCCTGAAAAAGAATANTTTAAAAACTTTTTTTACTAAAAATTTAGTCTAAAATTAGATTTATTATATTTATATTTATTTAAGTATGATTCTATGAATATATAGGGAAGAAACATACTCCGCACAATATATAAAGATAATATCATTTATCCTACTTTGCAAATAAATTTTTGCATTTTTTGATGAANTNATTTTGACATATATTGTGCTTNTTCATTAATTACAATATATAAATAGATTAATAGTTAAGTATGTGATTTAAAACACGTTGAAAATTGATTGAACTATGAATTTTGCTTTAGTGCATGCAAAGCAGCTCCAACGTGAGTTGAATTCAATTGATTACTACTTGAGTTTAGTAAAATTTTATTNTGGCTAAANGATGGCGAATATTGTATTAATTCTTTTTTTAATGAATCAGCAAAAAAAGTAAAAGCTTTGGAAACCCCTCCACCAAAACAAATTATTGACGGATCTATCATNTTTACAATGTGAGATGAAAAAACTCCTAATTCTTTTCCAAAAATATTCCAAATTTTCAACGCCTCANTATTGCCATTTAAAGCTAGGCTATACAGTGTTTTAGGAGATTTTTTTTCATTCATTTTTTTTATAGTTAACTTTTCAAGACCCTCAATAGAAATTGTATCTTCCCACATTTTTCCATTATACATTGATATNCCATACTCGGCACCCATACCATTAGCTCCATTAAATAGCTTTTCATTTATAATTATACCTAAACCCAAGCCAGTTCCTAGCGTTATACCAACCATAACATTATGTTTTTTATAATTTAAATACCATTCTCCAAGTGCAAATAAATTTGCATCATTTTCTAAATAAACNGGTAAATTAAACTTATCATTTAATATTTCACATATGTTAACATTTTGCATTACTTTTAGATTGGGAGTNTNTAAGATTAAACCNGTTTTACTGTTCAAAGGACCAGGTGCAGATATTGATATAAATATAATGTCANCAAGTTTAATATTAAAATTCTCTAATAATTCTNTTATCTGATTTTGAATTCCTAATAATANAGAATCTAAATTAACATAATTATTAATTAAATCAATATCTGCNTTACCAATAATAGATAAATTTTTATCAATTAAATATGATGAAAATGTTGTGCCTCCAAGATCAATTGTAATAATAAAATTTTTCATTTAATAAGTTGAACTTAAAAAGTTTTTGTACCATTCAAAACTAGCTTTTGGTATTCTTTCGTATGTGTNGTAGTCAACGTGAATNAGGCCAAATCTATGGTAATATCCTTCAGCCCANTCAAAATTATCCATCAAAGACCAATGAAAATATCCTTCTAATGGTACACCTTTTTTTATTGCATTCCTACAAGCTAAAAGATGAGACTTAAAATAATTAATTCTATTTACATCATTAATTTGTTTTTCTTTGTTAACACTATAATCATACGAACAACCATTTTCAGTGATNTAAATTTTATTAGGTTTATAATCATTATTAATATCAATTAATAATTTTTCTAANCCGTCAGGAAAAACTTCCCAACCAAATTTTGTTTTTTCACCAGAAACATTTTTAATTGGGAATTTTTTATTATTTGTTTTTTTATTTTTCAAAATAGCTCTTGAATAATAGTTTATACCTAAAAAATCAGTTTTTNCNGANATTANACTNTAATCACCATCTTTAATAAAATTTAAATTTTCNGTTAAATAACCTTTTGTTTTCCATTGTTCTATAATTTCAACAGGATATCTATTCCCNTNCAGTGGATCTAAAAACCATTTATTAAAAAATTGATTAAATAACAAAGTCTCTTTCTTATCNTAAGGNCTATCNGACTCAGGGTAAGCAGGTGTTAANTTTAGAACTATACCAACTTCTGAATTTTTAGAATTTTCTCTAATGATGGGTATNGCTTTCCCATGCGAAAGCAANAAATGATGACTAACTTTCAAATAGTCNNNAAATGATTTAATNCCNGGNGCATGAGTACCAACACTGTAACCTAGATGTGAAATCACCCANGGTTCATTATGAGTAATCCAATTTTCAATTATATTNCCATATTCANAAGATAATATATTTACATATTCTAAAAAATAATCAATACAATCTCTGTTAGTCCAACCACCTTTTTCTAAAAAAATTTGAGGAATATCCCAATGATTTAATGTTAAAAATGGNTTAATTCCTTTTTCCAATAATTCTTCAATTTGGAACTTATAAAAATCAATACCCTTTTGATTTTTTGATATAAGATTTTTTTTAACAATTCTNGGCCANGAAATAGAAAATCTATAACTGTTCACACCTAAGTTTTGNATTAATTGAAAATCTTCTTTCCAAAGCTCATAATGATTACAAGCATTGATAGCATTATCATTGTTACGNATGTTNCCTTTTNGTTTTGTAAAAATATCCCAAATNGAATCTAGTTTTTGATCTACTGTATTTGAACCCTCAATTTGGAAACTAGATGTTGCAACTCCCCATTTAAATTTTTTCCCAAAATCATTTTTTCTTAATTTCATACTATGAGTTTAAATCCAATCTAATGAAGAAGCTTTAATTAATTTTCCTGTATAATTATCTTCTGATAATTCAATAATTTTTTTTGGACTTCCCTTTTCTACTATTTTACCATTTTTTAANACAACAATTCTATCTGCAATCATAGATGCAGAAGCAATATCATGAGTNATAAATAAAATACTTAAATTATATTTTTCCTTCAACATCAGAAATAGTTTTAATATTTCTTCTCTAATTGAAACGTCAAGCATTGATGTCGGTTCATCTGCAATTATCAATTTAGGTTTAGGTATTAGAGATCTTGCTATACAAACTCTTTGACATTCTCCTCCAGACATCTCGTGTGGATATTTATATAAAAATTGTCTNCCTGGTTTNAAATCTACCGTTTCCAAAATCTCTATAGCTTTTTTTTCAATATCATTTTTATTTCTAGAAATATCAAATCGTATNTATGACCTACTTAAATGATGATAAACTGTATGAATCGGATTTAATGCTGAAAATGGATCTTGAAAAATCATTTGAACTTTTTTTCTATAATNTAAATCAAAATGAACAGATTTTTCGTGTTCTTCAAAAAATTGTTTTAAANCTCCACTAAATGAATTTTCTAATCCACATATTACCTTTGCAATCGTACTTTTACCACTACCCGATTCACCAATCAATACAGTTATGTTTTTTTCATATAAATTTAATGAAAAATTTTTCACTGCTTTTAAGGGTTTTGGATATAACCATGATCCCAATTCATAAACAACATTTATATCGTTTAATGAAAAAATTTTACATTTACTATTATTTTTATTTTTTCGATTAACTTTTTGAATATTTGGAATGGCTTTTAATAAATTAGTAGTGTAATTATGATTACCACCACTTTTAATTTCATTGACTGCTCCCTCGTCAACTATTTCACCTTTGTATAAAACGCTAAGTTTATCAGCAAACTGCAATAACAAACTTAAATCGTGAGTTATAAAAATGATAGAAAATTTCAATTCTTTTTTTAGTTCAAGAATATTTTTAATTATTTCTCTTTCAGTTATTACATCAAGAGCAGTGGTTGGTTCATCCATTATTACAATTTTAGGCTTTAATGCTAATGCAATTGCGATAATAATTCTTTGACGCATACCTCCAGACAATTCGTGAGGATAAGAATCAAAATATTTTTTGTCAATTTTAACTAAATCAAGTAAATTCAAGGCCTCTTTTTTTGCTTTAATTTTTGATAATTCAGTATGATACATAAAAGGTAATATTAATTGATCCCCTATTTTTTTTACAGGATTTAGTGAGTTCAAGGCCTTCTGTTTTACTAAAGATATTTTTTTCCATCTTAGATCTAAAATATCTTGATCTTTCATTTTTAAAATATTTTTATTATCATATATGATTTCCCCTGACTGTATTAAACCTGGAGCACTTAAAATTCTTAAAATTGATTTTATCAGGGTTGACTTACCACTTCCTGATTCACCTACAACACCCAAAATTTCATTCTTGTCTAAATTTAAATTTACTTTTTTAAGCGCTGTAAAATCCTTGTTTTCACCAATGAAATCAACACATAAATTATTAACTTGCAATAATGACATTATTTGTTTGTCATAACCGGAGTTATGCTATTCCTATTATATTTTTTTCCTAATTTCTCGTAAAGATATCTTTCTGATACTAATTTAGGATTAGAAATTTCATCAATGCTAAAATTAATCAATGTTAAGCTTAAACTTACTAAGGCAATTGCTAAACCTGTTGGCACGAATGTCCACCAAGAACCAGTTAGTAATGCTAAATCATTTGTTGCCCAATACAAATTGATACCCCAACTTATTTGACTTATATCTCCTAATCCTAAAAATTCTAATCCTACTTGAGCTCCTATTGCATAAATTGTAGCACCTATGAAAGATGATGTTAAAAGTGAAAGCATTCTAGGTAAAATTTCAATTGTTATAATTCTAAAATGAGATTCTCCACTAACTTTTGATGCCATTACAAAATCTTGTTTTGATAAAGATAAAACCTGAGATCTTAAAACTCTAGCATGCCAAGACCATCCAGTAAATACTAAAACAAAAATAATTGCCATTGAACCAAGTGGTAGGAAAGCAGCTAAAACAACCATTAAGGGAAGTCCCGGTAAAAGTAAAAATACATTTATTAAGAGAGATATAAAATCATCAATATATCCTTGAAAATATCCAGAAATACCTCCAAAAATAGCACCTGTCATAACAACAAAAATACCTGTTATAAATGCAATGAATAATGTTTTTCTACCACCATAAACTGTTTGTGCCAATACATCTTGTCCTTGCCCATTTGTTCCAAACCAAAATTCAAAATTTGGAGGTTGTAGTGGAACACCAACATAATCAGTTGGAGATCCAACTAAAAAGGGTGCAAATAAACTAATGAATATGAAGAAAGATAAAATAGAAAAGCCTAATTTTGCTTTAGAATTTTTAAATAATAATCGTAAAAGTGATGACTTATCTTTCAAAACTATTTCCTGACTCTTGGATCTAAAATTAAAATTATAATATCAACAATGAAATTTGATACTAAAACTGAAAATGTAATCGTTAAAAAAATACCCTGCAATAAAGGGAAATCTTGAGCTCTTACTGCTTGTAATAATAAATAACCTTGGCCTGGATAACTAAATATCATTTCTGTCATCAATGCACCAGATAAAATAAATCCTAATGCCATACCAAAGCCTGTTATATTTGGTAATAAAGCATTTCTTGCAGCATAATTAAACATCAATATTTTTTTATTATAACCAATCGCCTTAGCATAATTAATATATTCAGAACCTAAAGTAGAAATCATATTATTTCTCATACTTAGCATCCAACCACCTAAACTTACAAAAATCATTGTAAATGCTGGTAAAATTGAGTGATACAATACACTTGTTATAAATTTAAATGAAAATGATGGCATTAATGCTTGATCATACGCATGTCTGATTGGAAAAACATCTAATTTAAAACCAAAATAATACAATAAAAACATTGCAATCCAAAAATATGGAAATGCACCTAAAAAAGATAAGGATGGCAATAAAATAGAATCTAACTTTTGATCTCTATACCAAGCCAAATATATACCAATTACAGTTCCCAAAATGAATGAGATTATAAGAGAAATTCCAGCCAAAAATAAGGTCCAATATAATCCGGTTGATATAACTTCAGTTACTTTTTGTGGAAAATGTGAAATAGAAATACCCAAATCACCTCTAAATAATGATTTTATATATGAAATATAATTTTCTAGTGAAGACGGTTTAGAATCATATTTTTGATTATTGTTCCAATCTGTAAATTGTTCATTACTATCCCATTTTAAATTTTCATTTAAATCCACAAATGGTTCTGCTTCAGGAAAACCAAATGTTTGCTTTAATGCTTGAAGTTGCTCAATTTTCATCTTACCTCTAAACTGAGCGAACATTATTGAAGCCGGATCTCCTGGCATTAATCTTGGAATAAAAAAATTTAAACTTATGGCCATAAAACCTGCGAGTAAATAAAAGAAAAATCTACGCACTATGTATGACAGTGTTTTAGTATTCATTTAGACTCAACATTTGTAAAAATCAGTAAATTCTCTATGCCTGCGTTAGGTGAAATTTGAGCATAAGGATTTTTTTCACTTGGAAAATTTTTAAATCTCTTTGTGTTATATATTCCCCAACTAGGATCAGCAAATATAGGAATTGCTGGAGCATATTTTATGAACAGCTCTTGCATTTGATATAAAATTTCCATTTTTGTTTCTTTATTAGATGTTTTTTCAAATTTTAATACTAATTCATCAATTTCTTTTAATCCAAATCTATGCCAATTTATTCCTGAAATTTCACCAATACTTTTAACATTTTTTGATGCCATTAATGCTTCATACATAGGATATGGAGTTGCACCTTTTTCTGTCCATCCTATAGCTGATGAAAAATTACCGGTCTGTAAATTATTAAACCAAGCACCAAAATCTTGAGGTTTAACTCTTGATTTTATACCAACTTTTTTAAGATTTGTTGATATAATTTTTCCAGCTCTAATCCAATCTGACCATCCCGAAACTATACCAATCTCAACTTCAATAACCTGATCATTTTTATCAATCCAATATCCATCTGAATTTTTTTCAAAACCTAAATTTTTAAAAATTTCTAAGGATTTTTCTGGATGATAATTAATCCAATTTTCATTTATTTTGTTTTCTGTTAATCTAAAATTTTCAAAAACACCTGACAATCCAGTTTGATGCGCTTGACTTGTATAATTATACATAGCGACTTTTACTATTAAATCTCTATCAATAGCCATACTTACTGCTTTTCTAAATTCTACATTATCAAATGGTTTAATTGTTGTGTTTAAATATAAGAAAATGGATGTTCCTGTTTGAGGAAACCAATAATGATGATTTTCTGGATCTTTACCTACATAAATTCTGTCAATTGCAGGTGTAAAATTACCAGACCAATCTAACTCACCATTAATTAATGCAATCGTAACTTGTTCATTTGATAAAAAAGCTGGAAATCTTAGTTTATCAATTTTAGGTAAATCTTTTTGCCAATAATTATGATTTTTACCAAGCTCCCAAATTTGGTTTTTAAAAGTTATAATTTCTGTAAATGGTCCAGTACCAACTGGGTTGGGATTAGTAAATTCAATAGGATTGGGAATTTTCTCCCAAATATGCTTTGGAACAATTGGCTGACTTGAAATAGCATCAAAACCAGGAACATAAATTCGAGAAAAAGAAAATCTTACTTTAGTAGAATCAATTGCTTGCACTGATTCTAAATATTGCCAATTACCATAACCATCTAATGCAGGAAAAGTTTTTTTTAAATTAAAAGTAAATTCTACATCATAAGCTGAAAAAGGTTTACCATCTGACCAAAAAACATCGTGTCTAGTTGACACATCTAATATTCTGTTCTCTTTTTTCCATTCATATGAAACACCTAGCCAAGGTAAATTTTCATTTTGCATAGAATTATATATGAATAATGGTTCATAGATTCCTGAAGAGGTTGGCCATCTTGCATTTGCACCTGGTGCTAAAGGATTAAAATTTCTAACCCACGATTGAGTCATCTCTCTATAAATTGTCATTGTACCAGGTTCAACAAAATATTCTTTTTTATTACAGCTAAATAATAGAACTAAAGATAAAACGTAAATGTTTAATTTAGTTTTGTTCATAACGAGATTTAAAATTTTTCATATAAAGTTTTGGTGTTCTATCTGATTTAAATAGACCCCAATGTTTTTCAACTTCATTAGGATGATCGCCACCTTTCCAATTTTCGTCAAAAACCTCAAATAAAAAATAAGGAATATTTTTTGTATCTGCCCATTTTTTGAATCCCAAAATAAATTGTTCCTGCTCCACTTCTCCTGTTTTACCTTTAATTAACTCAGATTGTAATCCTTGATCATGTTTTTGGGTTGCCCACCCAGTTTCTCCTATAACAATTAATTTATTTTTATGAATATCTTTTATTTCATTAAATATTTTTCTTGTCCAATCTACAGATCCTTCAATTTGTAATCCAGCCCACAATGGATGAACGTGCAAAACTATAAAGTCTACTAAATCTGCTATCTTTTTATTTTCTTCTTTATTCCAAGCATTAAAATCATCGGCAGTAGTGATAGGCAAAGAAACGTTATTTTTTACATATTCTAAGTAACTTGATAAAGTATCTACTGGGACCTTGTGATCAGACCAAAAAACAAGCGTTTCATTACCAATATTGATACTGTTTATGACTGTTGGATATTCATTACCTAAATATATAGCTCTATTTAATTCTTCGATATTATTTAAAATACCATCATCAGAATCAACTTTACCAATCCAAGCTCCTAACATTACTTTTAGATTTAATTTATCTTCAACAATGATTTTAATTATATCCTCACTTATACCTCTAGATCCATAGATTCGAATCCAGTCCCAATATTTATTTATGATATGTAAATCTTCTCTCAATTCGTCAATACTGGGATTAGCTCCTCCAGGCTCTTGACCATCTCTGAATGGACCGTAAGCAATACCGTCACCAATCCAATTGCCATCATTAAATAATTTTAAATTATTACTATCATATTTTGTTCCACAAGAAACAACAACTAAAATATAGGCTAAATAAAAGAATTTCAAATTTTACTCTCAAGTAAATTTACTAGATCAACAACTCTATTTGAATAACCCCACTCATTATCATACCAGCTAAGAGTTCTCAAGTATTTTTTACCAATCAACTTGGTACATTTTGCATCAAAGATTGATGAACTTGAGTTACCAATTATATCTGTTGAAACTATAGGATAATCTGAATATTCCAATATATTTTTCATTTTATTAGTTTTTGAAGCTTTATAAACTACTTCATTAACTTCTTCTACACTTGTATTTTTATTTAACTCAACAAATAAATCCACAACAGAGCCATCTGGCACGGGAACTCTTGAAGCAATACCATCTAACTTTCCATTTAAGTTTGGCAAAACTTTCCCAACTGCTCTTGCTGCACCTGTTGAAGTAGGTATAATATTTTCTGCTGCTGCTCTAGACCTTCTCCAATCTTTGTGAGGTACATCTGCTAAACTTTGATCATTTGTATAAGCGTGCACTGTATTAATTACACCTTTTACTATTCCAAAATTTTCATCTATAACTTTTGCCATAGGTGCTAAACAGTTAGTTGTACAACTAGCATTTGAAATTATATTATCTGTTTTTTTTAAACCCTCTTCATTAACACCTAATACAATTGTATAATCTATTTCATCTTTGGAGGGCACAGTTAAAACAACCTTTGATGCTCCTGCTTTAATGTGTTTTTCTAATTGATTTTTAGTTCTAAAAACGCCTGTTGCTTCAATAACAATATCAACTTTTTTATTTTTCCAAGGTAATGACTCTGGATCTTTTTCCTGAAAAATTTCAACTTTTTGAGATGGTGTAATTAAAAAATTGTCTTTGAATTCTACACCCCCTTTAAACTTTCCCATAACAGTATCATACCTAAGTAGATATGCTAATGCTTCAGGATCACTAAGATCATTAATTGCTACAATTTTATGATTTGTATTTGATGTTAAAATTCTATAAACTGATCTGCCAATTCTTCCAAATCCATTTATGGCTATATTCATTATGTACCCTTTCTATTATATAATTCAATTAAATCAAGAACCCTTGAAGCGTGATTATATCCATTATCATACCAAGATAATGTTTTAAACATATTATCTTGAATTTTCAAAGTTCCTAAACCATCAAAAACAACACTTTGAGTCATCCCTTGAACATCTGATGAAACAATTGGATCTGTAATCATTTTAAATAAATTTGGAAACTTGTTTTCAGCATCTTTCATCAATTTATTGATTTTATCTTCAGTCACATTTTTATCATCTAAGATTGTAGTCAAATCTAATAATGAACCAAATTGAACTGGTACATTCAATGTTGATGATATAATTTTATCTTTTAACCTAGGTATTACTTTTTGAACAAATTCACCTGATCTACTTTCATTAGGAATTATATTTTCTGCAGCAGACCTACTTCTTCTGTAACTAATACCTGCGCTATCTTGAGAGGGTTGATCACTTGTATAAGAGTGAACACTAGTTAAATTTGCATATTGCACACCAAATTTTTTATCTAATTCGTTTAATACCAAAGCTAGGGCATTTGTAGTAGATGACCCAGCTGATACTATTTTGTCATTTTTAGAAATTTCATTTTCATTAACACCTGCTATGATCATATTATCAATATCATCTTCTGGCAAAGTAGTTAAAATTACTCTTTTGGCACCTGAATCTATATGCTTGGCCAAATCATTTTTCTTTAAATATTTACCTGTTGAATCTATAACCCAATCAACACCAAAAACATCCCAAGGGATATCGCCTGGCATAACACCATGAATGATTCTTGTTTTTTGATTGTCCCAAGATACAATATAATTACCATCTAATTTATGATTAATTGATATTCTAGGTTCATTTTTCAGAAGATAATGTAAAACTTTAGGATCCCCTATATCACTAATACAACTTATATTTAAATTTGGATTATTTTGAGCTAGTAAATAAATATAACGGCCCACGTGGCCAAAACCCATTAATCCAATATTAATTTTACTCATTAAGTAACTCCTCTATTTAGTAACAATTATTTTGTCTAATTGTTATTTCATCAATATAAAATTTTTGTGGAAAAACACTATTATCAACTTCACCTCCTAAACCACCTCCAATTGCTAAGTTAATCAATAAATGAAACGATTGTGAAAAGGGCCAAGATTCAAAACCATTACAGCTATTATCATAACTCAAAATTTGCTGATCATTTACAAGTATTTGAATGTTATTCGTTGACCATATTAAAGAATACTGTAAAAATTCAGTTGTTGCATTATCTATAGGATTATCAAGATTTAAAGATGAAGATTCTGAAGTTTGACCAGATTGATACCACCCGTCTGAACCAAAATTGTATTCCTGAGTATGAACAGAACATAAAATATTATTAATTCCTGTTACTCGGGGACTGTGTTCCATAATATCTATTTCACCACTTGATGGCCATTGTCCATACATATCAAATGTTGGTAACAACCAAATGGCAGGCCAAGTTCCATTTCCACTTGGAAGTTTAGCCACAACATCAACTCTAATTTCACCACCTTGATTTGGACCACAGTTTAAGGGTTTAAAATCTACTTTTAGCTTTGTATTTAGTCTAGCTGATGTGAACTCTGAAGGAATTTCCTCTCCAGTTATATAATTTACATATGTGAAATTTTCTCTCAAGGCTTGAATGACTAGCTTACCTTCCTCAATATAAACATTATCAGGTCTAGGAGTGTAAGCTTGTAATTCATTATTATATCTACCTGATTCCCAATATTCTAAATTCCAATGATTTGGATTCAAACTATTTGATGAAAAATCTTCATACCAAATTATAGGCCATTCATCTATAGCTTCACCTAATTCATTGTAATTACTACACATATTGCAACCATCAACATCATCTAAACCACAACAGTTTCCATCATCATCCTGAATAGAATCACCAAAGCAAATGCCATCGCAATCAGGAAGCTCATTTCCATAACATTCACTATTACAATCGTATAGACCTCCAAAATCATTGATTGAATTAAAATATGAACAATCAATGTTTGTGTTACCATCACAACATTGATCACATTCATCTAAATAAGCATTCCCACCACAATCTCCATTACAATCTGGATTATTTTCTCCATTACATACTCCTTCACAATCTAAAATTTCACAATTCGAATCGTATATTGAAAATTCATTATAATTACAACAAGCATCATTTTGACTTTCAAAAATTTCATCATATAATGAATAAAAAATATTTTTTTTACATAATCCAACATCTAAACTAGATTTTAAAAATACAAATGTTGTGTCCTTATTATATATTGTATCTAAAACGAAAAAAGTATTTTGTTGAGGATCCCAATTCTTTAATTGAATTTGACTACCTACCAATGTATCAATTTCTAAAAAATATAAATCTTCAGTATTTAATAAAATATTATCGTGATTTAATATTGAAAGAAAATAATTTTCTGTATTTGTTTCTGTTACACTAAAATTTCCTAGGCACAAACTATCATCATACTCATACGATATGTAGTGACTAAATAAAAAACAGGATGTATCATCTCCTCCACAAACTCCGCAGCGGTCTAATTGCTGATCTTCACAACATTCATAGTAGCTTTCAGGGAAAATACATATATTAGAATCATTTAAATTTGCATTTTCATCAAAATTACAAGCATTGGTATCCATACAACCCCAAATAGGTTCAGATTCCACTATTTTTTTACAACTTAAAGTTATAAAAACTAAAACGAGAAATATGCTGATTTTATTAATTTTCATATAAATCCAATCTTCGTCCATAATCAAATTGATGATGGGATGTAATTACAGGAAATGTTGGACAAAAAACTTCATATGGTTTATTATCATTTAATACTACCATATCTATTGATGATAATGAAAGGCTCTCAATAGCTTTAATGTTAATCCAAATATCATTAGAATGTTTCTTCGCTAGTTTTGTAAAATATTGATTCAAGACCTTTGGAACATTCATTGAACTAAAATTTATATCTCCTACAATAGATTTTCTATTTTGAACTGCTCTAAAATTATCATACCATTTTTCATACTCATTAATTACAGCAACGTGATTATCTAAACCCATTTTTTTTGCTTCAGTATTTAAATAGATATCTCGAATTAAATCTGCTAAAGCGTATTTTAACTGTTGATTAAATGTCATTTTTTTAAAGTATCCATTCCTAAATTGAAGTGGATGAATTTTTATCATTGATAAAATTTCATCTATTGAAAATGAATCCTTTCCTATTTCAACCAAAGTGTTACTAAAATCTTGTTTTTCTAATTCAAACTTTTGATTATCATTGTACCAACTACTAACTAAATTTGTAAATTTTCTAAAACTTTGATCATTTAATTTCATTTCAAGTCCACTCATTACCGACTCTACATATTTCTCATAATATAATTGATTTGATTGATGATCAATAATTTCATTTATTTCATTAAAAATTCTAATTCTGTCATTATTATTTATATTTATTTTTTTAGTCAAATCACTAATTTCATAGTACATAAAAAAATTATCATCTACTTTTACAGGGCCTATAATTTCTCCTACAAATCTTTTTTGGGAAAATAAACTGGTTCTTAGATGATAATTATCAATGTTAAAAATATTTACATTATCTTTTGTTGAAAGCATATTATTATTATTACTTAAATTTTGGTAAACCTTATTTAAATCAAATCCATTTAAAATTTGTTCATCAATTTTATCCATTATTTCAGATGATCTTACAGTAAGATAATTGAAATCATATTCGTAATCAGCTAATTCATACCAATGGGAATAATCTGTTTGTTGATATATATTATCATTAATTATTTCATTGTACAAAAGATCTCTCATCTTTTGATTTTTTCTTCCAATAAGGTAATTTTGTATATCTTCAGGTAAATTTTTTTCTTTGTACTCTTTTGAAAATAACTTTTCTCCAATCAGTGTATTAACAATTATTTTTTTGTCAATAAATGAATTACCTCTGCAATACATTGGTCTTGGTGTATATTCAGCTCTTTCAATAACATCATTTGTAAAAATAGTTTGATTTCCTACTCTCGCAATGATGTTATTTTGATCAGCTTTCAACATAGAAAGTAAAAAAAATATAAAAAATTTTGTATTAACATAAAACATTAAAAATTTAATCCTATTGTTACTAGCTTAGAAAATCCAAAAACACCTACTGATCTTACAGTATAATCAAACTTTAATTTTAATTTATTTTGAATGGGAATGGACATACCAATTCCTAATGATGGACCAAATGGAGATGAAAATTGTATTTTATTACCTCTAATTTGTGTGTGCATTCCTTTAAAACCAACTCCTACATGAAAGGATACAAGCCTTGGGTAATTATAAGAATATTTTAATCCAACATTTATTCTTTCTCTATCATTATTTGGGTGTATAGCATCAACAGCTACAATTAATGATGAATATTTTAATTTTAAAAAGTCATTTGATACACCTATTCTAAAAATTAAAGGTAACTCCCAATACGAAGTTTCATATTTACCTTTAACATCTGCATAGTTACCATAATCTTCACTTGGGTCAATTGGCTGTATCAAATCAATACCATCGTACTTCATCCTTGTCCCATAATTAGAAATACTCATTCCAATTTTTACTCCATCATGATTCCCTTTTGATGACGATAAAAAGTCAGTATATATTTGAGCTCCCAAATCAATTGCAAACGCAGAAGCTGAACTATGCCAAATTTTTGAATTAATTAATTTGACTGATGATCCAAAACCAAACCAATTAACAAATTTCTTAGCAAAACTAAAGGATACCGAATAATCCAAAGCTGAATAATATTCTCCAGTCCCATCCTGAAAATCTAAATTGGTTACTTCAATCTCACCGTAATTAACTAAGTTTAAACTTAAGCCTAGCGTTCCAATTCTGTTCAAAGGAAAAGATATGCTTGTATAACTATGATCAATTCCAGCAATCCAAGATTGATTCATAAAAAATAACTGTCCTGTTTTTGAAAATGCTAATCCTGCAGGATTCCAATATGATGAGGAAGCATCATTAACGTGGCTAACTCCAGCTCCACCCATTGATGTAATCTCCCCACCAATATCAATTTCTAAAAAGCTTGCAGCAGAAGTACCATTTTTATCAACAGAAAAAATTATAGATATAAAAAATATGGTTATATATTTTATCATTTTATTATAGCAAATTTCCCAATTTTTTCTGACCCATTATCCCCTTCTAATAGAGATTTAACATGATAAATATACATTCCAGCTGCTACTTCAAGCGATTCATTACTCAAAAGATCCCAGTATGCAGTACCATCATCATAATTATTATCAACAATGATTTTATCAACTAAAACACCTGAAACAGTATAAATTTTAATAATACATCTTGATGGCAAATGAGTAAACATCAATTTTCTTC
>PAFF01000057.1 GCA_002704045.1 Fidelibacterota bacterium | reverse complement strand
AAGATTATATGAGGTATCATATTGAAGGTATGAATTATGTTAAATCTACATCTATTCTGCACAAATTGAGTAAGTGATGAAGGATTTTGCGGAAAATTTTGATTTAAATGATTATGAATTTAATTCTAAGAGTGACATAGGAATTTACATAATTCATGGTTTTTCAAGTACAACACACGAAGTAAAAGAATTGGCTGAATTTTTAGGAAGCTGTGGATTTCATACTAGAGCAAATAATTTACCTGGGCATGCTACAGATATTGACGATTGTAATAATACCACATACATAGAATGGCTAGAACACGTTGAAAAAGATTTTGCAGATATGATATCACAAAATAAAAAAATATATGTTATAGGATCGAGTATGGGAGGAGCTTTAGCTTTACATTTAGCCAGTTTATTTCCACTAAATGGTATTGTAACTTGTGCAGCTGTTCTTCATTTTAAAGATCACTTTACATTACAATGGATTAACCCAATAACTAAATTTTTTTATACAAAAGTTTCAAAAAGAAAAAGATTTGACAAAAATATTCGAAACGATCTAAAATTTAATGGCTATAATCAATATCCTTTAGTAGCATTGAATGAATACTTCAAAATGGCAAAACTAATTAAAAGCAAATTAAAAAAAATCAGTGCTCCAATTATGATATTATCATCAAAGAAAGATTTAACAGCACCTAAAATCAATGTCAGTATTGTAAATGACGGAGTTAAATCTGATATAAAAAAAGTTAAGGAATATGAATATCCAAGCCATGCAATGTTAATGTCAGGTATTGATCAAAAAAAAATTTTTAAAGATATTTTAAAATTTATTGAGTCAAATTAATTATGAGATTTCAATATAACAATCCTTTTAACAGATTCAATATTGGATTTAATACGTCTTTACCTGAAGCTGTCAAATTTATAATTATATTTAATATTATAATTTTTATAATAACTGAAATATTTGGNTTTAAATTTATATTTTTTGAGGTTTTTGGANTAATACCNAGACTTAGTTGGGAATCATATAAAATTTGGCAACCAATAACATACNTTTTTTTGCATAGNGGTTTTTTTCATATTTTAATNAATATGTTAGTTTTATGGATGTTTGGAANAGAACTTGAATACAGNTGGGGTAAAAATAAGTTCCTNTTTTATTATTTGATTACTGGNATAGGTTCNGGTATTTTAACAATTTTATATAATCCATATTCAATNATACCNATCGTTGGAGCTAGTGGTGCAATTTATGGGATTTTGATTGCATATACNCTNATATATCCTAATAGAAAAGTTTATATATATGGAATTTTTCCTATGCAAATAAAATTTATGATGATTTTATTAGGTTTGACGGCNTTTTTTGCTTCGTTTATGCAAACTAATTCATCAATAAGTCATATAACACATTTAGNAGGCATGTTNGTTGGNTTTNTATTTTTNAAATGGAAGAATCATTAAANNNNTTTTNCCTAAGGTTAAAGTATATGAAGAAAAAAATAGTTTTGAAAAANCAGCCTCAAATANAAAAGATGATTTAGATATTATTTTAGAGAAATTAAAATTTAAAGGTTGGGAAGGTTTAACTGAATTTGAAAGAAATAAATTATTTAATGCAAGTAAAAATNATACTAAAGATCAGACTCCAAATTAGTATTATTTAATCCCGTCATATTTAAAATAATTAGNGTGTTTTCTTTNAAGCATTGGTGTTGNATGATGGTTGATTTAACAAAATAATAATATGTTAAAANATAAGTTAAATGAAACCAAATTTCTTTNGCTTGCTTTATTATAAAAAGCCCATGAAATATAACCATAGCAACAAAAAGTAGAGTAAGAGCCATTGTTGGTGGATATAATTTTCTNTTAATTTTNATTGAATCTTTATGAAANATNTGATCAGTTTTAGGATTTTCTTGTATGTATTCTTTAATACTAACACCTGTTCCAACAAAAAAGAACATNACTAAAGTTTGTGTAGCAATAAAAATCATACTAATAAATAAATCTAGTTTAATTATTCCAATATTAAATAGTTTCANATCAAAGTAATGATTCAAACCNATAATATTGAGTCCAATACCAGATAAAAGTATTAAAATATATGATAATATCATAAAAAACCACATATCTTAAATTAAAAAAAGATATTTATATTATACATATCTTAAATTAGAATTTTTAATATAATAAAATTATTTACGAGGACATTATGAAAGATTGGGCATTAATTTTAGGAGTATCAAGTGGATTTGGAGCTGCAGCAGCTAGAGAATTAGCAAAAAANAATATTAATATTTATGGTGTTCATCTTGATAGAAAATCCGCAATGNAAAATATTAATTTGTTAAANGATGAGTTGAAAGAAAATAACGTTGATNTTATTTTTAAAAATGCTAGTGCAACCGANGAAAATAAGAGATTAGAAGTTATAAAAGAGCTAAATAATATTGGTAATNTAAGAGTAAAAATATTTNTGCATTCTTTGGCATTTGGAGCATTAAAACCAGTTTTTGATGAAACACTAAATTCAAGTTTAAATCAAAAACAGATTGAAATGACATTAAATGTTATGGCTAGTAGTTTAATTTATTGGTCTCAAGATCTTTTTCAGTCAAAACTTNTANAAAATGGAAGTCAAATTTTTGCAATGACCAGTTCTGGAGGACATNGACAATGGANAGCTTATGGNGCAGTNTCAGCAGCAAAAGCTGCGTTAGAATCATACTGTAGACAAATTGCCGTAGAACTTGGANAACATAATATTGCATGNAATGCATTGCAAGCAGGNGTTACNGATACTCCTGCATTAAGAAAAATTCCAGGCAATGATATAATGATTGAGAATACATTAAAAGTAAATCCTTCAAAAAGATTAACTACGCCTGCTGACCTNGCTTCAATAATTAGTCTTATTGGANTATCNGAAAAAACTTGGATGACAGGCAATACTATTCGAGTAGATGGTGGTGAGGATATTACTGGTTAAATTTATTTTTGATTTGANTTTAAATCGTTTAANAAATTCCAGTTTTCTTCAGTAGGTGATAATTGATATGCTTTTAGTATGTAGTTATCAGCGAAATCNGTCCNACCTAATTTTAAATGAGCTATTGATAAATTGTAGTAGGCTCTAGAGAGCATTTCTGTTTCNTCATAAGTTAGTTTTCTTGGATCATCTGGTAGCATTAGAACTACCTGATTGAATTCTAAAATAGCTTTATCAAATAATTTCCATTCATAAAACTGTATTCCTCGTTCCATTGATAATTCAACATCACTTTTACATCCAATAAATATTATTGAGAATATTAATATAAGTATTTTTTTCATAATTGATGTATTATATAAATTAGTTATGATTATATTGTTNGAATTTGATATTTCTAGTATTAAAAAAACAAGCTAAAACTATATTTTCAATTAACAGCTTAAAACTTATTAAATTAAAGTTAAATAAAATATACTTAATTATAAAAAAATGAATATTTCTATAGAATTATTGAAAAATTATAAAATTTTTAAAAATATTAATAAAGAAGATTTAAAAAAATTCTTATCAATTATTAGCATTAAAGAAGTAGAATCTGGTGTCAATATAATTCAAGAAGGAAGTATAGAAGACAGATTAATTTTTCTTTTTGATGGAAATTGTAGTGTTTCAATGCCATTAACTTTAAAAAGTAAATTATTGCAGGAGGATGATAGTGTTAAAGAGGTGTTTAAAGCATCATCAAATGATTTTCCAGTATTTGGAGAAGTATTTTTAGGAGAGTCCAAACAAAGAACGGCAAATATTAAAACAACATCTAAGTCAGTCATTGGATTAATAGAGTCAAATGATTTCTTTGCTTTGTGTGATCAAGATAATTCATTGGGTTACAAAGTAATGAAAAATTTAGTTGATATGATGTGTGATAGATTTGAAAGAAATTCTAAAACAGTTTTAAAATTATCTACTGCAATAAGTTTATTATTAGAAAAATAAGTTATTTGTTCTTGTAAATTATATAGCATTATTTTTTAAAAATATATATAGGGAGTTTTATGAACTTAAATATATCTGGATACGGAGACGATTTAACAGTTAACGGAGTAAGAATTGGTGATTTAACACCATTAGAACATGAAGAAATTGAAAAAACAAAGGGCGGTCAGAATTATTCACCATTAGANAATGTAGTAGTATCACACGTAAAAGATTCTTCAACTTTAGTTTGTAGAAAACCTGATAAAAATAATGTTGGTTCGTACATNGAGGAAGAAATTATAGATGGTTTATGCTGTTATTCTGCCGTTAATCAAGGTCAATTAAATCAAACAATAGTTGATGCTGTTGTTAGACATTTAGAAGANGAAAAGCTTCCAACAGTACCTAGATCTATTAGACACAAATACATGAGCGCNTTTTTAATGGCAGNTACGACTNTAACAGGTATGGATAGAGTCGTTCCTAAAGTTGCAGGTGTNGAATCGTGGGAGTTAACATTTAAACTATGNAGAAGATGGGGCTATCAGGTTAAAAAAATTCCAAAAGATAAGGCTATAGTACTTGGAGCTACNGGTAANTTNCATGGACGTTCCGTTTCAGCAATTTCGATGTCTGATGATGCTGATGCTCAAAGAGATTTTGGACCTTTCGTACCAGGTATTGAATTAGTTCCATACAACGATATAGAGGCATTAAAAGAAAAATTTGAAGAAAAGGGAGATCTAATAGCAGCTTATTCTGTTGAACCCATACAAGGTGAAGCAGGTGTCATTGTGCCAGATGATAATTATTGGAAAGAAGTGAGAAAATTATGTGACCAATATAATGTACTATTAGCAATGGATGAAGTTCAAACTGGATTTGGAAGAACTGGTGAAAATTTTGCTCATCAGTTATTTGGTGTTAAGCCAGATTTGATGGGATGTGGCAAAGCAGCTGGAGGAGGAATTTTACCTGTATCTTTTGTTGCAGGAAGAGATGATGTTGTTGGAACATTGACACCAGGATCTGAAGGATCAACCTTCGGAGGCTATCCTTTAGCGTCTGTTGTTGGTGTTTATGCAATAAAAGTTTTAGTAGATCAACAATTAGCTAAAAATGCTAGAATAAGAGGAACACAATTATTGGATCATTTTAATGAAATGAAAAGTGAATTTCCAGATAAAATAAAAGAAATACGTGGTAAGGGATTGTTGACAGCTTTTGAAATGCATGATGAAAAAAAATTAGATGGACATAAAGTTTCAATGGAATTAATGAATAAAGGTGTATATGCTAAAGAAACTCACCATTCAACAGTACGTATAGCTCCAGCTTTAACCATAGAATCTTGGCAAATTGATGATTTAGCAGAATGTATTAGAGATGTAGTAAAAGAGTTGTAGCTAGTAATCTTTAATAAAGTTAATTAAAATGATTTTACATAGATTTTCAATTATAATTTTTTTTGGATTATGTTTTAACCAATACTTCAATGAACCTAATGATTCAACTAAAACAAAAAGCTATTATTTCAATCTTTTAGATAAAGAACTATCTGAAAAAATTAATGATAATACTTTAGAAATTGCCAAAATATACCAAAATATAGGTGAAATTTTTTTATTGGAAGAAAAATTAGATTCAGCACAAATTTATTTCAATTTTGCAGAAGATTTATTTAATAAACATTTTACCGATTCTAGAGATAATCTNATAANATCATTAAAAAAATTATCNGATGTTTATTCTCTTTCAGGAGATTTTAATAAACTTAAAAAAGTTTCAAACCAAATTGATATATTAAATAGTACAAACGAATATTTGTTTTTTGATTCTTTATCAGTTAAATGGGATTCAACTCTNTGGATCCCATTATCAAGNGATANTTNTTATNCTGATTCNAGNATATGGGTAATTGATGAAAATCCTAGTGAACAAGCATTAGATTTAATTGATTTAACAAATTCATATATAAATAATGGTTTGTACACAGAAGCAATTAATAGCTTCAATAAGGCTNTAGGACTTCGATCAAANATATTAGATTCTGATTATTTTTTAGAATTTTTTTCAATTGANGAAAATTANATTNACGAATTAATAGATGCTATNCANATAAATAATAAAATTGATNCATTAAATTTGGGTAATAATTTTTTATTGTCGCTATGTTACAACCAGAAAAATATTGTTGATTCTTCTATATATTATTTGGAAAAACATCTAGANTTGAATGATAAAGATGTANTNGCTTTAATAATTTCAGGAAATTTTCATGCAAAAANTAAAGATTGGTATAATTCTTTGGAAAAATATCAAAAGGTNGTTTGGATTGAAAAAAATAATTTAAATGCTATAAACGGAGTTGCTTATAGTTTATATAATATGAAAAATTATNCNAATGCTATTCTGGGATATGAAAAAATTTTAACATTTGACCCATATCATTATGAATCCTTCTATCATTTAGGTAAAATAAATATAATATTAGAAAATTATGATAAAGCAATATCTAATTTNACACAAGCTTTGATGTTAAATCCTGAAAATGACGATATTTATTATAATTTAGGCATTGCTTACCTNAATACAAATCGTCTTGTACAAGCNNTGGATGCATTTAACAGATCAGTCAAATTAAATTTTGAAAATGGTAAAGCACACTATAATTTAGGTATTATACNTGAAAGCATATTAAAAACAGATAAGGCTATTCAATCTTATAAANTGGCAAAAAAATATTCNCCTGATATAACNGATATAAATTATAGATTAGGCATGTTNCTTTATAAAAATGAAGAGTTTTANGAATCTATGGAACCCTTAAGAGAATATATCATTCATAACCCTGATTCAATATCTGTTCTAAAAGTACTAGGNGATATTTTTATAAANGAAACAAGATTTCAAGAATCAATTAATGTTTATGAGCGTCTTATTTNATTATATCCATTTGATNATNAGTATTTAANAAANCTTTCGTATTCACATTACAAGCTTGGNAANATCGAAAAGGCGTATGATAATTATAAAAAAGTNTTGGAGTATAATGATGAAGATGCNGATATNTATAAAATAATTGGTGAAATTGCATTTGAACTAAGAGATTATAAATCTGCAATTTTTTATTTAAAAGAAGCAATAAATTGTGGAAGTTATAATTTTGAAACATTATATAGTCTTGGTATTTCATATGCAAGTTTAGGTAAATATATGCAAGCTTTGATAGCCTTAGAAGAATTGCAAAACTTTTCATCAGAAAATAATGAAATATTTTTCCAAAAAGGTATCATTTATTACGAACTAGAATTGTATGAATATGCTATTGAAAATTTTATAAAATTTTCCTCTATTGTTAACGATGATGCGCTTGTATATGTATTAATTGGTAAGTCTTTTATGAACTTGAAAAAATATCAAAATGCGATTACATCATTTGGGGAGTCGATGAAAATTAATTCCCAAGATTACAGAACGCTTTTTTTCATTGGTGAGGCATACTATAATCTTAATAATTATTCTGAATCTGCAAAATCTTTTAGGAAAGCACTTAAAATTAATCCAGATGATGCTCAGAGTCATCATGGATTAGGATTATGTTATTTTCATTTAAACAAAACTAGATCAATGAAAAAAGAGTTGAATATTCTTAAGATGTTAGATCCAATACTTTATGATTCCTTACAATTTTTTATTGACCAAAATATAAACTAAATTTTTAGTTACATCTTGTATTAAAAATGAATAAAAAAAACTTATTTTTTTTTTATATATTATATTGTAAAATTTAAATCATGAGAAAAAATCCAATTATAATCATTTTTTTAATCTTTTTTAATACAATTTTGACAAATAACTATTTAGAAAATCAGATTATTGTAAAAGTTGATAAAACTATAACAAATGACAGAATCGAAAAAGACTTAATTAAGTTAGGTTTTGATATTGAAACAAGGTTATTCGATCATTTAAATATTTTTTTGGTAAAGTACGATTCTCTCGCTTATCTTGATATCAATAGTGCTATTAACGCGATTCAATCACTTTCTTTTATCATTTATGCACAAAAAAATCATTTAATTAGTGAAAGACTAATTCCTAATGATCCTCAATATAGTAATATGTGGCATTTAAATAATACAGGTCAAGGAGGTGGGACAGAAAATGCTGATATTGATGCTCCTCAAGCTTGGGATATTTCGACTGGTAACAACCGTAATATTGTAATTGGAGTAGTAGATAGTGGTTTTGACATTGAACATCAGGATTTAAATGAAAATATATGGACTAATATAAATGAAATTGAGAATGATATAGATGATGATGAAAATGGATATGTTGATGATATAAACGGTTGGGATGCCTATGAACAGGATTTTACTCATCCTATTACATCACATGGAACAAAAGTTGCTGGGATGATAGGTGCAAAAGGAAACAATAATTTGGATGTTGTGGGTGTTAATTGGAACACAAAAATAATGCCAATTTCAGGTTCATCTTCTTTGACATCAACAGCTATTGCATCGTATAGTTACGCATACGATAATAAAAATTTATGGATTGATACAGATGGGGTATTAGGAGCGAATGTAGTAGTAATTAATTCCAGCTGGGGAATTAATTATGGAGATTGCAACTCAGGTGAATTTCCTGTTTGGAATGATATGTTTGATACATTAGGTGAGGTTGGAATTTTAAGCGTTGCTGCTACAATGAATATTAATGCTAACGTAGACGAACAAGGTGATGTTCCTACAAGTTGTGAAAGTGACTATTTAATTACAGTAACTAATACAGATAGAAATGATTCCAAATTTTCAAGTGCTGCGTATGGAACAGAATCAATTGATTTGGGTGCTCCTGGCACAAGTGTGTGTTCAATTAGGCCAGGTAATCTTACTTCTTGTTCATTGACAGGTACATCATATTCAGCCCCTATTGTTTCAGGAGCAATTGGATTGATGTATGATTCTGCCTCAGACTTTTTATATCAAGAGTATCTTCAAAATCCAAGTTCAACTTCGTTGATTATAAAAAATTTAATTTTGAATACAGTTGATTTAATTTCATCATTAAATGATATAACAGTTTCATCGGGAAGGTTAAATTTATTTAATGCTGTCAATGCTGCTAATCAGTATGATGGATCTTGCATAATTGTTGGAGATTTTAATACTGATTCATATGCCAATATTCAAGATATTATATTGATAATGAATTGTATTTTATCAGAGTGTAATGATGAAGAAATTGTTTGCATGGATTTAAATGATGATTCTCAAATTGATATTTTTGATATTATAGTTTTAGTGGATATAGTAATTAATAGATTATAAAGGAGAAGAATGAAGTACAATCTTTATATTATTGTTTTATTTTTTATTTTTGGCTTTTCAAGTACAACCAAGGATATGAAAAATACAAACATTAAAGAAAAATTTAATAATCTTACAAATAAGAAATGGCATTATAAATGGAATGACAATGGGACGGCACATAGAATTTATGGTAATAAAATTTCAAGAAATGTAAATGTACAAGCTGAAACATCATTAGAATTAGATGCTAGGGCATTTATCCAAGAAAATAATTTTTTATTTAATTTAGATGATAATGAAATCGAAATTTGGGTTAACGATATAAAAGGTGATATTAGATATTTAATTTTCAATCAATTACACAATGGAATACCAGTTTGGAATAGTAGAATAGATTTTAGATACAGATTGAATGGAGATATAGTTCTCATAGGTAATGATACTTTTTCAGATATCGATTTTGATATGATTAATAACTATGATATGTTAGATGCTTTAAATGTAGCAAAAATTCATGTAGGGTATAATGAAAAGAAAGGTGACTATGTTATTGAAGAATCTGAACAGTATATTTTGGTTGATAGCAAAGAATCTTCAAAATATTATTTAACTTGGTTAGTTGAATTATATGTAAACGAAATTAACCCTCATAAGCATGAATTACCTGTTCACAGATGGAAGGTCTTTGTAGATTCTTATACTGGTAAAGTTATTAATAAAATTGATATGGTCCAAACAGCAACTGTATCTGGATATGTAACTGGTGGTGTTAAAAATGATCCGTATGATATTGAATTTAATAGGCCTTTAGAACACGTAGAAGTTCAAATATCTGGAGTAGGTTCAACTTACACAGATGAAAATGGTTTTTATTCAATTGAAATTGGTAATCAAAATAGAACAGCTACAGTTAAACTAGAAGGATCATATATAAATGCTAATAATTCAAGTGGCAGTGATGCTAGTATTTCTAGAACTGTAGTTCCAGGTACTACTGAAGATTTTTTATTTTCTAATGCCAATTCTATTGCAAGTGAAAGAGATACATATTTTCATGCAAACTTAATACATGATTGGCAAAAATCTTTGGACCCATCATTCAGTGGGGCTGATTACGAGATGCCAGCGAATGTAAATATTAATGATAATTGTAATGCATTTTGGGATGGGAATAGTATAAATATGTATCAAGCTGGAGGAGGTTGTCCTGCAACAGGAGAAATGGCTGACGTTGTATATCATGAATATGGACACGGCTTACAACAGTTTATTTATGCTCCATACACTTCGCCATTTGATTCTGGTATGGGTGAGGGTTGTGCTGACTATTGGGCAATGACTATTACTAATTCACCTTGTTTAGGCCAAGGTTTTTTTGGTAATGGAACTTGTTTACGAGATGGAAACAATACAAGGCAATATCCTGCTAACGAGTGTGATGGAGGTGTTCACTGTTTAGGAGAACTGACAATGGGTTCAATGTGGAAAACAAGAGAAAATTTAATTGGATTATTAGGTTACAATGATGGNGTCGAGAGAGCAGATGATTTATTTTATTTTGCACAAACTGCAAGACCAAATAATGTACCTGATTTTTTAGTTGAAATATTAATAGCAGATGATAATGATGGTATTGTTGATAATGGAACTCCATATTATGTCAGTATTTGTGATGCATTTGAAGAACATAATATTGAATGTCCAATAAGTGGTCCTTTAGCAGAGTTAGAATATTTACCTAATGATGAAATAATTTTTGAGTTGCCTTCTGATGCAACTGAATCACAAGATATTGTAATAGTAAATGTTGGTCAACCTGGTTCACTTTTAAATTATTCAGTAGGTACATCACCATTTGAGTCACCATCTGGGGGACCAGATAATGANGGTACATTTTGGGCAGACTCNAATAATGAGCCTAGTTTGTCCTATGATTGGATTGATATATCCGATGTAGGTACATTATATAATTTTTCTAGTAATGATGATGCTGGTAATAGTATAAACATAGGTTTTGATTTCGAATTTTATAATCAAAATTATTCACAATGTATTATTAGTCCAAATGGTTGGGTTGGATTTGGTAATGATAATAATGCTTGGGATAATCAAGAAATTCCTACTTCATCTGCACCTTCCCCAGCAATTTTTGGATTTTGGGATGATTTGAATCCGGTGAATGATAATTGTAATGATTATTGTTCTGGTAATGTATACTATCATTCAAATAATGATAGAATGGTGATATGGTTTAATGAGGTTGCTCATTGGTGGACAAATTATGAGAATAGTTTTTATGATTTTCAAATAGTCTTACATTCAAATGGAGAAGTAAATTTTAATTATAGATCTATTATTGGTTCATATTCACCAACTATTGGTATGCAAAACTCCAATGGAGATAGTGCTTTTATGCTAGCATTTGCAGTTGATCCTACAACAGATTTATTTGTTCAGGATAATTTCACTGTTTCATTTAAAAAAGGTGCTGAATGGTTAACAATTAGCCCCAACTCAGGTGAACTTAATCAAGGTTCTAGTTTTTCTCATTATATAGAGGTAAGCACAAATAATTTAATTCCAGGCGATTATTTAGCATTTGTTAATTTGCAATCTAATGCGGAAGCTGAAGTAATTTTACCAGTTAATTTAACTGTTGGTGAAACTGGTCTATTGGGAGATGTTAATCAAGATGGAACTATTAATGTATTAGATGTTGTGAGTGCAGTAAATTTTGTTACTGGACAGTCTGAACCAACTTCATATGAATTCTGGGCATCTGATTTAAATACTGATTCGTTATTAAATGTACTGGACATTGTACAAATGGTCAATTTAGTGATTGGGTAATAATTTTAATATAATGGTAAAGCATTTAATTTTACTTTTTTTTATTAATTATGTATTTACACAGCAAACAAGGTTTGAGGAATTACCTATATCCCAAAACATAATTGAAAGTCATTCTGTTTCAAATATTAAAAATAATATAGTTGAGTTAAATCATCAGATTGTAAATCAAAAAAATAGTTTCATCTATGACACAGAATATCTTTTATTTCAAAAAAAATATAATTTTAACGATTATGAAGAAATAAGAATTATTTTATTAATTGATTCTGTGCCTGAAAACGGCAAACTTTTTTTGTCCTATTCTAATAATCAATTTGAGGGTCCTTTAAACAAAAATAATATAATCAATAGTAATGAGTTAGTTTCTAGTTTAATTAAATCAGACTATGTAATTTTTAAATATTTACATCCTATTAATGAACCATATCCAAGTATTATTTTTAATTACATAATAGATAATGATTTATATAAGACTTCTAAAGAAGTAAAAAATTCACTAAATAAATCATATTTTAAAAATAATAGAGAAAATAATAAAATTATGGTATCAGTTCATTGACCAAAAATTTTAAATAATCAAACTTATTTTGATTAATATACTTATTGTAAAAGTATGTTTTAAAATTTGTTTTGAAATACTTTATAGATTCTTTTGGAAAATATTCTGCATACCTTTTTGTATTATCAATAAATCCATCACCAGATTTATTAATACTACTTACTCCTATTATAAGAATATCATTATTTCTATTTTTTCTTTTTTCAAAAATTCCATCAATATTCCAATCTTTTCTGTTCCAAGTGATTGTAGAATCAAATAACATCTGACCATCATGCATAATTATGAAAATGGTTTTATCGCTAATTTGTTGATTCGAAGGTCTATATATTTCAATTGATCTATTACCAATAATTTTAGATTCAAATTGAACATCATCAATACTTCCAAAATTAACCTGAGAGTTTGAAAATAATATCTGTAAATATAAAAAATATAAAAAAAGATACTT
>PAFF01000101.1 GCA_002704045.1 Fidelibacterota bacterium | reverse complement strand
AATATTTTAAATGCTATTAATGAATTAAAAAACGCGGGTATTGATTTTATTAATGAAGAACCTAGTATTGGAGCTGAAAATTGCATGATTGCGTTTGTCCATCCCAAATCTACAGGCGGCATTCTATTCGAATTATGTCAGCATCAATAGTAGTTTTAAATGCCCATAAATAAAAATCTTTTAACTAAAATTCCTAATGAGCCTGGCGTATATATATTTAAAGACTTCAAAAAAGAAATCCTCTATATAGGTAAAGCTAAGATACTAAGAAATAGAGTAAGATCATATTTTAATAAAAGTAGTCTTGAAAAGACAAAAAATAAATTGATGGTTCCAAAAATTGATACAATTGACTGGATCGTTGTTAGGAACGAAGTAGAAGCAATACTTTCTGAAGCTAATCTTATTAAAAAAAATAGACCTAGGTATAATATTCTATTAAAAGATGATAAAACATTCCCTTATATACAAATAACAAATGAACCATACCCTAGAGTAATGATAGTACGTAAAAATAATTTGTCAAAAGATAAACATCTATATTTTGGACCTTATTCAGATGTTAGTTATTTAAGAAAAACTATGAAAGTTATTCATAAAATTTTTCAACTAAGAACTTGTTCATTTTACATTGACGATAGATCAATAGAAAAAAAAGAGATTAAAATATGCTTAGATTATCATATTAAAAAATGTAATGGCCCATGTGAAGGTTTAGAATCTCAAATTAGCTATAATCGAATGATTGATAAAATAAAAGAATTTTTAAAAGGTAAAAACAAAGAAGTCAAAGATTATATAGAAAGTATGATGATACAATCTAGTAAGAAATTACGGTTTGAGCTTGCCGCAAAATATAGAGATCAATTGATCGCTATTGATTCATTTTCAAAAAAACAGAAAAAAGTGGCTAATGATTTTAAGAATCGTGATGTTTTAGCTTTGGCAATAGATGGGTCAGGAGGAATTGGTGTTGTCCTTAGAATTAGGAATGGTCTTTTAATAGGAAAAGAAAATTTTAAATTATCTGGAGTTAAAGATGAAAACTTAAATACCATTTTTTTAGAATATTTTATTCAATATTATCATTCAACAAAAGATATTCCTGAAGAAATTTTAACTATGTTAAGTGTTGAAAACGTTAAGGAGTATGAATGTTGGTTATCAAATATTATTAAAAAAAAAATAAAAATAATAGTGCCAAAAATTGGAGAAAAAAAATCGCTTATTGACTTAGCAATTAAAAATGCTAAATTGATTTTGGGAAAAGAAAATTTGAAAAAAATTAAAATAAGAGAAAAAATTCCAAAACAAGTACAAATATTAAAAAATGATCTTAATATGAAAATCCCTCCAAGACGAATTGAGGCATTTGATATTTCAAATATACAAGGATCAAATTCAGTTGCATCAATGGTTTGCTTCATTGATGGTAAACCAAGAAAAAAAGAATATAGAAAATATAAAATCAAGACAGTACGAGGTATTGATGATTTTAAATCGATGGAGGAAGTAGTTTTTAGAAGATATAATCGAGTTATGAATGAAAAAAGTCAACTACCAGATTTAATATTGATTGATGGTGGCAAGGGGCAACTGAATTCAGCAACTAGATCATTAAATAAATTAGGGTTAAATTATATAACTATAATTGGTTTAGCTAAAAGATTAGAAGATGTTTTCTTCCCTGGTTTTAAAAATCCTCAAAATATATCAAAAAAATCTCCTGGTCTCTTTTTGTTAAAATATATTAGAGATGAGGCTCATCGTTTTGCTTTATCTTTTCATAGAAAATTAAGATCAAAAAGTATGATAAAATCTATATTAGATGATATACCAGGTATAGGTCCTAAAAGAAGAGATATTATTTGGAAAAACTTTTCATCAATTGATGAGTTACGTAACTCTACAATAAAAGATATTCAGAAAAGATTAAAATTTTCAGAAAAAGTCATACAAAAAATTGTTGATAGATTTAAAGATAGTGATTAAATATAATTCTGAACAGCTATTAGCAATTAAGCACGATTCTGCACCACTACTTATATTAGCTGGAGCAGGAACAGGTAAAACTACTACGATCATTGCTAGGATAGCTGAATTAATTTTAAGAAAGAATATTAAAAGTAGCGAAATACTTGTATTAACCTATACAGTCAAGGCTGCTGAAAATTTTAAAGATAGATTAGTTGATATTATTGGTGAAAAAAAAGATGGTCTTCAATCCCATAATTACCATGCTTTTTCTAAAATGATTTCTATGGAATTTTATCATGAGCTTGGTTATACAAAAAAACCAGAATTAATCACGGATTCTGATATTTATTATTTATTAAGTAAGCATATTGATACAATTAATTTGTCATCAATTACATACAAAAGAAACCCTGTAGAAGCAATGAAATCGATGAAATTTTTTTTTGATAGATTAAGAGATGAATTAATAGATCATAGTGATTTAGTTAATAAGTTACGAAGTTATAAAAATGATATTGATGATAATGATATAGATGCTGTTGAGCGATATAATCAATTAAAAGATTCTATTAAAATATATCCATTGTTTCAAAAATGGAAGCAAGATAATAATCAATTAGATTTCGGAGATATGATTTTGAATGTTTGGAATTTAATTAATACTAATTTTAATGTCCTTCAGAAACTTAGAAGAAGGTATAAGCATATAGTTATTGATGAATTCCAAGATAATAACTATGCCTTATCAAAAATTATTACTAAGATTGCTTATCCTAACAATAGTATTACTGTTGTTGGAGATGATGACCAATCAATTTATTCATTTAGGGGTGCTAACGTTTATAATATTTATGATTTTAAAAATAAATATGAAAAAATAAAAAATTATAAAAAAATTGCTTTGATGAAAAATTATAGGTCAAATCAGTTTATCTTAAATATTGCTAATAGTGTAATAGAAAAAAACTCAAATCGTTTAGATAAAGGAAGGCTTTCATCTAATATAAAAGGTAAAAATGTTCCAAAACTATTTATAGGTGATAAAGATTCACAAATTAATCTAATATGCCAAAAAATCATTAATTATATAAATGACTTTAGTAACTTAAATGAAATTGCAATTTTATGCAGAACAAACATTCAGTGTAAAAAAATGAAATCTATTTTAAGTTCAAAAGGGATACCAGTTAATTATAGAAATGATAAGCTTTTTGAGCAACCTGTTATTAAAAATTTAGTAAGTTGGGTTAATTTCATATTAGAAACTGATATTGAATATCAAAGCATGATTAGAGTTATTAGTTCTGAGTTTGGTGCTCAAAGAGCATCATTATTATCTTCGGAAATAAATTATTTTCGAGAAAAATCATTGCTTGATACCCTAATTTACCAAACTAATCATGAAGATATTAAAAAGTTCTGTTTAAAAATTAAAGATTTCAAAGATGAAATTAGGTATAAATCCACTCAAGAATTCATATGGGAAGTTATATGTTTCTCAGGATATTATAGGATAATTGATGATTCTAATATTAGAACAATAAATAAATTTAGATCTTTTGTTAGATCATTCCTTAATACATACAGAAAAATAAATCATTTAGATCTATGTAATTACATAAATATTAATTGTAATGTGAATGATATTTACGTTGAATTAGAAAATGATTTAGTAATTCCAGCTGTAGAATTAATGACTGTCCACGATTCAAAAGGAAAAGAATTTGATACAGTTTTTTTGCCTTTTTTGTCTTCTAATTCATTTCCAATGAATTTCAAAAGAGGAAAAACTATTACATCACTTCCAATTAATTGGAAAAAATGGACATCATTATCTAAAGATGATAAAATTTTACATATTGAAGAAGAAAGACGTTTATTTTATGTTGCTATTACAAGAGCAAAAAATAATTTATATCTTTTTACTACAGAAAAAAGAAGATCAAAATTTATATTAGAAATAAATCCTAAATTATATTATGTGGAGAATATTTTAATAAATGATATGAAAAATAAAAATGAAAATGAAAAAGAAAAAGAAACTGCTTTTGAAAATCTATATAATAATTTAATTAATGAAAATTTTATTAAAGCACATGAAGCAATTAATAGTATTGAAAGAATTTCAAAAAATGAAAAAAATTTATATTCAATTAATGAGGATATAAATTTAAAAACTTATGTGCCAAGAGTTCTAACAAAACCTGCTTTGTCATCATCAAGCATTGAAACATATATAGAATGTCCTTTGAAATATAAATATCAAAAAATTGATAAAATAGAAGGAAAAAGTAAAAAACCTTTTTTTAGTCTTGGTAATACAATCCATAAAGTACTTGAGTTATTTCATTCGGAAGGGAAAAAAACATTTGAAGAAATTATGAGTTTATTGAAAGATAATTGGGATAGTTATGGATATGAATTTGAAATTGAAGAAAAACAATATTTTGAAGATGCTAAGGTAATGATTGAAAAGTATTTCAACTATATTAAAGATAAAGATATTAATGTTTTTTCAACAGAAGACGCTTTTTCATTTGAATTATCAAATTGTACAATAAAAGGACGATGCGATCGAATTGATGTAACAGATGATAATAAAATTAGTGTATTTGATTATAAAACAAGTAAAAATAAAATAAATGAAAAAGATGCTATTAAATCAATACAACTTGCTATTTATGCAATGTATGTAAGATTTTCTAATGATATTAAAGATGATGGAAGAAGACTAGGAAGATTACCAGAAAAATTAAGTTATTTATTTTTAAGATTTGATGAACCTGAAGTAACAATAAGTTTTGAAAATAGCCAGCTTGATGAAATTAAAAAATACATTGAATCTATTGCTTCAAAAATATTAATGAAAAAATTTGATCCAATAAAAGGCTTCCATTGTAATTATTGCGATTACAAAAGCTTAATTTGCACTGAATGGAATAATGATTTGAAATGATTTTTTACAAAAGTACAAATAGATTAATTAGCTCATTAGAGGATGAAGTGAATTTTGAAACTGCCTTATTTAGAGGCATAGCTCCAGATGATGGTTTGTACATGCCAACAAAAATACCAAAATTTAGATTTGAAGAAATTAAGGAAATGAAAAATTCTAACTATTCTGATATTGCATTTAAAGTTTTAAATGTATTTTTAAAAAATCAAATTTCAGAACAACATTTAAAATTTATTGTTAGGGATTCATATGATTTTGAAATCCCATTTGAGAAATTGAATCACAACACATCGATTGTTAGATTAGATAGAGGTCCAACACTTTCTTTTAAAGATTTTGCTGGAAGGTTTATGGCTAGAGTCATGAAAGTGTTGAAAAAAAATGATGAAAAAATTACTATTCTTGTTGCAACTTCTGGTGATACAGGTGGGGCCATTGGAAGTTCATTTAAAGGTTTAGATAATATTGAAGTAGTAATTTTATATCCAAAAGATGAAGTGACAGATTTCCAGAAAAAACAGATGAATGATTTGGGCTGTAATATTAAAACATTTGAGATAAATGGTAAATTTGACGATTGTCAATTAATGGTTAAGAAAGCTTTTAATGATTATGATTTGATTAATTTAAATTTAACTTCTGCAAACTCTATTAATATTGGTAGGATTCTTCCACAAATAGTCTATTATTTTTATTCTTTTTTGAATTGTAGTTATGATTATTTACCATTAATTTTTTCAGTTCCATCAGGAAATTTTGGTAATTCACTTGGTTGTGAAATTGCAAGAAGAATGGGCTTACCAGTAAAAAAAATAATATTAGCAGTGAATGAGAATGATGAATTCCCCAGATTTTTAAAAAAAGGTTATTACAATAAAATTTCTCCTTCGAAAGCCTGTTTGTCTAACGCTATGAATGTTGGAAATCCAAGTAACTTAGCTAGATATTTTGATCTCTATGGTGGTTGTATAGATAAGAATGGTTTGGTTAATAAAATGCCAGATTTAGAAGAAATGAGAAAAAATATATTTTCCGCGTCTGTTACTGACAAAGAAACAATCAAAACTATGCAAGATTTATTTTCACAAAAAAAAATTATTGTTGAGCCACACGGAGCCGTGGGTTTAAAAGCTCTAGAAAAATATAGAACAAATTCAAATGATGATTGTAATGCAATAGTTTTAGAAACTGCAGCACCCCAAAAATTTTCTAATTCTGTTGAAAGTATTTTGAATATAAACTTAAATATGAATAAAATTGAAAATAGTAAAGCGAATTGTTTGGTACAAAATGACTACAATGATTTCAAAATTAAATTAATAGATTTGCAAAATAAATAAAATGTCAATCAAGACTATATCTACAAATAGGAAAGCCCACTATAAATTTCATATTATAGATAAATATGAGGCTGGAATTGCACTTGTTGGAAGTGAAGTTAAATCTCTGAGGGAATCGAATGTAACAATTAAAGAAAGTTATGTAAAGTTTGTAAAGAATGAACTTTTTACAGTTGGAATGCATATCAGTGAATACTCACACGCTGGATATTCAAGCCACGATCCTATCAGATTTAGAAAATTATTATTACATAAAAAAGAATTAAGTAAAATTTCTAGATCTATTCAAGAAAAAGGCATGACATTAATTCCTCTTAAGCTGTATTTTAAGGGTGGTAAAGTTAAACTAGAATTTGCTACTGCAAAGGGAAAACGTTTGTGGGATAAACGACAAGATATTATGAATAAAGATTTACAAAGGCAGGCAGAACGAACTTATAAGAATAAGAAGATTAAACTATGAAATTTGCATGTGTAAATGAACAAATGGATATTCTAACAAGAGGTTCTCAGGAAATAATTCCAGAAAAAGAATTAGTTCAAAAATTAGAACAATCTCAACAAAGATCTACTCCATTGAATATTAAATTAGGATGCGATCCAAGTAGACCCGATTTACATATTGGACATGGAGTAGTTTTAAGTAAATTACAAGAATTTCAATTTTTGGGTCATAATGCTATTCTTCTTATAGGGGATTTCACAGCAATGATAGGCGATCCAACTGGACGAAATAAAACTAGGCCACAATTAACAATTGAAGAAACCAAGAAAAATGCCCTAAGCTACATTGATCAAGCAAGTTCAATTTTAGATACTGAAAAATTAAAAGTCGTATATAATTCTGAATGGCTCAGTAAAATGAATTTTAGTGATATTATTAGATTAACTTCTTACTATACTGTAGCTCAAATTCTCGAAAGAGATGATTTTACAAAAAGATATAAGAGTGGAAAACCAATTTCAATTCATGAATTTTTATATCCTCTTGCCCAAGGTTACGATTCTGTGGTTTTGAAATCAGATGTTGAGCTTGGAGGGACTGACCAAAAATTCAATTTACTTGTCGGTAGAGAGCTTCAAAAGATTTTTAAGTTACCACAACAAATAATTATTACTACTCCTCTTTTGGAAGGTACTGATGGAAATGAAAAAATGTCTAAGTCCTATAATAATTATATAGGCATAACTGAAACACCAAATGAAATGTATGGTAAAACTTTATCAATACCTGACTCTTTAATAATAAAATATTTTGAATTTGTAACGAATATCAATAATAAAGAATTAGATTTAATTAAAAGCGACTTTAAAAATAATGTTTCAAATCCAAGAGATTTAAAAAGAAGACTTGCTAGAAAAATTGTAGAATTATATTATGATAAAAAAACAGCTTATTCTGCAGAAGAAAATTTTGATAATTTGTTTATTAAGAAAGCAGTACCTTCTGATATTCCTGAGATTACAGTAAAAGATAAAATAAAAATTGTTTTGATCATTGTAGAAAATAAAATGGCATCAAGCAATGGTGAGGCAAAAAGATTGATACAGCAGGGTGGAGTTAAGATTGATGATAAAAAAATAGATGATATTCATTATATTTTTGAGCCTAAGAATTGTATTTTAAAAGTAGGAAAGCGTAAGTTCCTAAAAATAAATTCCTAGTTTTGATAGTAAAAACATCCTATGCAAACATATATATGAAACCAACCTTTAAATCTGAGTTGGTAACACAGGCTTTGATATGGGATGATCTCAATGTTATTGATTCTCTCGATAATTGGTACAGAATAGAACATTGGGATGGATATATTGGTTGGATTAATAAATTTTACATTACAAAAATAAATAAAAAAAAAATTGATTGTTACAGAATCCCATTTAATTCGTTAAAGGTATATAATAGCAAAAAAAAAAGAAAAATTATAACGCATTTATTATTTGGTTCTTATATTCCATTAAAATCTCATTCAAAAAATTTTTATGAATTGCTAATGCCAGATGGTAAATCAGGTTTTGCAACTAAATTCATAAATTCTAATGATGAAAAAAATATCAGAGAAAAAATTATTGAAAAGTCAATTTTATTTCTGGGTGTACCATATCTTTGGGGTGGTAGTTCTGCATATGGTTTTGATTGTTCAGGATTTGTTCAATCAATTTTTAAATATTTTGGTTTTGAGCTAGAAAGAGATACAAGCTTGCAAATAAAAAACAATTATTTAAAAGTAATAGAACCCCCTAATGCTAAAAAGGGAGATCTTATATATTTCTTTATAAATAATGTAATAAATCACGTTGGTATTTTAATTGATAGTAATAGACTTATTCATGCATCGGGAAATGTTTTGATCGAAAATATTGAAGATGTTGTAGATAGATTGAAATTAAATAAAAATTGTAAAATCGATTTTGAGTTTCGCTCAGTAAAAAAATTAATAAAAAGTAGAGTTAATTATGAAAGATAATAAGAAAATAATTTTATCAGGAATCCAACCTTCAGGTACTCTATGTATCGGTAATTATTTAGGTGCAATAAAAAATTGGGTTGATTTACAGCATGATTATGATTCTATTTTTGTAGTTGTAGATATGCACGCTATTACTCTTAGACAAAATCCAGCAGAATTAAGGAAAAGATGTTTGTCTTTTGCCGCTCAGTTTATAGCATGCGGGATTGATCCTAAATTAAGTAGTATTTTTGTACAATCGCATGTTTCAGCTCATGCAGAGCTAGCTTGGGTTTTAAACTGTTTTACCTATATGGGTGAACTTAATCGTATGACTCAGTTTAAAGATAAATCAAAAAAAAATAATGCAAATATTAATGCGGGATTATTCACTTATCCAATTTTAATGGCATCAGATATATTATTGTATCAAGCTGATTTAGTTCCTGTTGGTGCAGATCAAAAACAGCATCTAGAACTTGCAAGGAACATAGCTGAAAGATTTAACAATGAATATTCACCAACATTTAAGATACCTGAGCCATACATCCCAAATCGTGGTGCGAGGATAATGAGCCTGCAAAGCCCTAAAAGTAAAATGTCTAAGTCCGATGAAAATGAAAATAATTTTATTGGTTTACTTGATAATGAAAAAACTATTTTAAAAAAAATAAAAAGATCTGTAACTGATTCTGGAAGTGAAGTTAATTATCAAAATGGTGGAGAAGGGCTCAAAAATCTAATTAATATTTATTCTCTATTTTCAGGTGAAAAGATTGAACTAATTGAAGAAAAATATAAAAATCAAGGTTACAAAGAATTTAAAGATGGTTTAACAGAAGTAATCATTGAGTCACTTAAGCCAATTCAAAAAAAATATCATTCTTTGATTGATGAAAAAAGTTATTTGGAAAAAATACTAAATGAGGGTTCAACAAATGCTATGTATAGATCACGAAAAACTATACAAAAAGTTTATCGAAAAATTGGTTTCCCTCAATTTAAGAGTTAGATAATTAAATATGCGTTTAAATAAATTTTTAGCAAAAGCTGGTTTAGCATCAAGAAGAAAGTGTGATGAATTAATAAAAAAAGGTTTCATAAATATTAATGGTGTTATTATCGATGATTTATCGACTCAAGTAAAAGAAAATGATTATGTTCTATATAAAAATAAATTAGTTCAGTTAAAATTTAATCCAGTTGTGTACCTACTTAATAAGCCTAAAGGTGTTATTTCTACTGTTAATGATCCTCAAAATAGAAAGACGATAATGGATTTTTTTCTAACTGAAGAACGTCTATTCCCGATTGGAAGATTAGATAGAGATACTACTGGAGTCATTTTAGTGACAAATGATGGTGATTTAGCACACAAGTTAATGCATCCTAAATATAACATTGAGAGAAAATATATCGTTGATACAAAGTTGAATATTAATAAAAATAAACTCAAATCGATTAGTAATGGTGTTTTATTAGAAAATGGTCAAAAAGTGAAAGCTAATATCAATTTTTTAGAAAAGAAATTTAATAGGTTTGTATATGAAGCTATTTTGTTTGAGGGTAAAAATAGAGAAGTTAAAAATATTTTTAAATTCCTAGACTCAAAAGTTGAATCTTTGCATAGAAGTAGTTTTGCTGGTATAGTTTTAGGAAAGTTAAAATCAGGACATTCAAAAAAAATATCATTAAACATAATAAGAAAAATAATTAATACTTAACTTTACTTGGGTATTTCTAAAAAGAATGATAAATTACTTGGCTATTTGAGGATTTGTAATAATAATTATGATCATTGCTATTGATGGGCCAGCAGCTTCAGGTAAATCTGTAACTGCTAAAGATGTTGCCAAGAAACTAAAATACATTCATATCAATACAGGTTCAATGTATAGAGCTGTGACTCTTTACTTTTTAGAAAAAAAGGTAAATTTAGATAATGGAACTATTTTCAAAAAAGAATTAAAAAAACTAAAAATAAATTTTAATTTTAAAAACGAAATTTTTATTAATGATATCGATGTTTCTAACAAATTAAGGCAGGATTCCGTAAATAATAATGTAAGTAAAGTAAGTGCAGTTAAGGTTGTAAGGGATAATTTAGTAGCCTTGCAAAGAAATATAGCATTAGATAATAATGTTGTCATGGAAGGTAGAGATATCGGAACAACTGTTTTTCCTAATGCTGATTTTAAATTTTATTTAACAGCAGATATTGAGGTAAGAGCAAAAAGAAGATTGATTGAAAATCAGAAATCTGAAAATGATATTCAATCTATGATTGATCAAATTAAAAAAAGAGATAATCTTGACAAAAAAAGAAAACACTCTCCATTGGTAGTTGCTGATGGCGCTATTATTATAGATACTACTAATATGAAAATAGCTGACCAAGTTGAAAAAATTGTTAACATAATAAAAAGGAAAGATAAATACACTAATGAATGAAAATGAAAAAATAAACCAGGAAGTTGATGAATCTTCCGCAACCCCTTTAGAAGCTGAAGTAAATGAAAATGCAAATGTAGAAGTAACTGAAGAAAAAAAATCATATGATGATAACCATTTTGAGAATACAGATGTTTCATATGAAATAGAAGATGAAAATGATAGTACGAATAAATCAAAAAAAATAGATTCCAATGAAGATATCATAGACAAAATTTCTGAAAATTCTAATATCACTTTAGATTATTTATCTCCTGATTTATTAAAAATAAAATCTGTAAGTCTTGATGACATTGAATCTTATTCTTTGCAAAGTGGAGTAGTGGAAAGTTCTAGTACAGATGACATATATTCTGATACATTCTCTGATATTAAACAGGGGGAAATAGTTTCGGGTATGATTGTTGGAGTTAATGATAGAGACGTACTTGTAGATGTAGGCTTCAAGTCTGAGGGAATAATATCTATAAATGAATTCAAAGAAACACCTGTGGTTGGAGATGAGATTGAAGTTTTTATTACAAATCTTGAAGATAGAAAAGGAAAGTTTGTTTTATCTAAAGAAAAAGCGGATTTCTTAAGAGATTGGTCAAGATTGAAAAAATGTCATGATTCTGGCGAAGTCATTGAAGGCAAAATCATGAAAAGAATAAAAGGTGGTTTAGTGGTAGATATCGGAAATATTTTTGCATTTTTACCTGGTTCTCAAATTGATATAAGGCCTGTTGTTGATTTTAATGAGTATATAGATCAAACATTTGAATTCAAAATTGTTAAAATTAATGAATTAAGAAAAAATGTTGTTCTTTCGAGGAAAGAACTTCTTGAAACTGACATTAAAGCAAAAAGACAAGATATAATTTCACAATTAGAAGTTGGCATGGTGTTAGAAGGTATTGTTAAAAATATAACAGACTTTGGTGCTTTTATTGATTTAGGTGGTATTGATGGATTGTTGCACATTACTGATATTACTTGGGGAAGAATAAATCACCCTACAGAAATGTTAGAAACCAACCAAAAAATCAAAGTTAAAATCATAGACTTTGATGTTGATAATTTAAGAGTTTCACTTGGTCTGAAACAGTTGCATCCTGAACCTTGGAAAGAAGCAGAATCAAGGTATCCAGTTTCTTCAATAGTTGATGGAAAGATTGTTAATATGATGAATTATGGTGTTTTTATTGAAATTGAAGAAGGTATTGAGGGTTTATTGCATGTATCTGAGATGTCATGGACTAGACACATAAAACATCCAGGTGAGTTGTTTAAATTGGGTGACAAATTATCCACAAAAATTTTAAGTCTTGATCCAAATGAGAAAAAAATATCACTTGGATTAAAACAATTACAAGATAATCCTTGGGATAATCTAGAAGAAAAATATATTGAGGGAAGCATACATAAGGGTGTGGTTCAAAAATTAACACAATTTGGTGCTTTTGTTGAGATTCAAGCTGGAATTGATGGTTTAGTGCATATTTCTGATATCTCTTGGACAAAAAATATTAGAAATCCTAAAGATGTATTGTCAAAGGGTCAAGAAATTGATGTTAAAATATTAGAATTAGACATAGGAAATAGAAGGTTGTCGCTTGGGATTAAGCAAGTTGAAGAAAATCCTTGGCTTACTTTTAAGGAAAAATATAAGACAGGTGACAAATATTCTGGAAAGGTAATTAAGATTCTTGACAAAGGTATTATTATAGAATTAGAGGATGATATTGAGGGTATTATTTCGCTTAGTAGATATCCTAAAAATGCAAGATGGAAAATCAAAAAACAATTCGAAATTGATCAAAATATTGATGATTTAGTAGTGCAAGAAGTCGATACAGAGAATAAGAAAATTATTTTCATTGCAGAATTTGACGATTTTGAGCAATCAGATGATTCAGTACAAAACAATGTTGAAATTAATAATGAGCCTGTTAGTGAGAAAATGCAAATTCCTGATGATATAATAAAAAATATTGTCGAAAATGATAAAAAGTAAATCTATATTATAAAGTAAGTCCATTATAACTTAAGTATAAATTATTTATGATAGTTTTAGGGATTGAGACATCTTGTGATGAGACTTCTGCTTCAGTTTTGATTGATGATAAAATTGTAAGCAATCAGACTTATACTCAATTAATTCATTCAAAATATGGTGGCGTAGTCCCTGAATTTGCATCTAGAGAACACGAAAAGGTACTTTCATTAATTATCTACAAAGCATTACAAAAAGCGAATGTCAAAATTAACAATATTAATTGTATTGGTGTAACGTATGGTCCTGGTTTGATGGGTGCCCTATTAGTTGGTGTGAATTTTGTAAAAGGTATGTCAATTGCATTAGGTATACCCTTTATTGGTATTAATCATCTAGAAGGTCATATTTTTGCCAATTTTATAGATTATCCAAATATTGATTTCCCTTTTTTATGTTTATTAGTATCAGGGGGCCATACTCAGATTTGGAATGTTAAAAATTATCAAAAATATAATTTAATTTCAACCACACGAGATGATGCTGCTGGTGAGGCATTTGATAAAGGTGCGAAAATATTATCATTAGGCTATCCCGGTGGACCTGAGATTGATAAGGTTGCAAAACTTGGTGATCCAAATAAATACAAATTTACAATTCCTAGGATAAAAAACTCGGAATACGATTTTTCGTTCAGTGGTCTAAAAACAGCCCTCTTATATAAACATAATGAAATGGATGAAAAAGAACAAAAATTAGAACGATCAAACTTAGCGGCAAGTTACCAAAAAGCTATTATTTTATCATTACTAAACAAAATTGAAAAATGTATTAAAGATACAAAAATTAAAACTGTTACTATTGCAGGAGGAGTAGCAGCAAATTCTTATCTTAGGGAAAAAGCCAAAAAACTTGAATATAAACATAATATAAAATTTTTATTTCCAAGTTTTGAATATTGTACAGATAATGGTGCAATGATTGCAATTACAACATCATATTATTTAAAAAATAAGATTTTTTCTAATTTAGAATTATCACCTATCCCAAATCTTAATATAAAGTAATGATAGATTTTTACACAAAAAGTTCTTTAGTTACAATTGGATTTTTGATTATTATTTTTTTCATACTCCTTCATAAATATAAAAAAATATTAAATACTAAAATCATTACTAAATCTTATATTTTACTTTCTCTTAGATTTTTAAGTTTAATTATAATTTTGTATCTGTTTATAAATCCAATACTAATTTATAAAAATAACTCAATTGATAAGCCTAAAGTTGGAATTTTTGTTGATAATAGTAAAAGTATGTCAATTTTTCAATCCTTCAGTAATATTAATTATTTAGATCAAATAGATACTTTAGTAAAGTATCTTGAAAACAAAAATTACATAGTAAAAAAATTTGTATTTTCAGATAGTTTGAAAAAAAAAAATACTTTTTCAAATATTAAATTCAACAAAACTATAACAAACTTTAGTTCTTTAAGTGATTTAAAAAATAATTATGATTTAGATTATAATATTATTATTTCAGATGGTATTAAAACTATAGGTAAAAATATTGAAGAAAATACATTAAAAAATCCAACATTTGGAATTTCGGTAGGAGATTCTATTCAAATAATTGATGTCAAATTAGAAAAAGTTGATCTTAAAAGACTTGCTGATAATTATGACATTGTTGAAATACTTTGTGTGATTAAATCAAAATTAAATAAGCAGCTTAATACAAATTTAATTATCACAAATGAAAAAGGTGATATTGTTCATAATAATTTTATTAAGCTTAACGAAGGTGAGAATTTATTAAATGAAAAAATAATTATTGAATCATCGCTTTTAACAAGCGAAAATATTGTTTCAATTAAGAAAGTTGAAGATGAGTATAATATTAAAAACAATGCAAAAAAGTTTTTTTTAAACAATTCAGAAAATCCAATAAATATTCTTTTGATTAGCGGTAGTGTTTCAACAAATACTTATTTAATTAAAAAAAATATTTTGACTGATAAAAATAACATATTAAATCATATATTTGCTTTTAATAAAAATAATTTAGATTCTAAATTGAAAAAAATAGATTTTAATGATTATGATTTAATTATTTTAGATTCATTCATAGAAAATAAAATATTTCAAAATAATAATAATGTTATATTCTTTGAAGGACCGAACATGCCAGATTATCAAGTTGAACAAATTAGTAATCTTTTTGACCTAGAAAGAAAAATTAATAATAATCTTCAAGAATCACATTTAGTTAATCACAGAAAAGAATATTTAGATAATAATTTTTCATCATTACCTCCGTTTAAAAGAAATTTCGTATATAATTCAAACAATATCGAAAATATATTATTTAAATATAGTGATAATTCAGATGCTATAATAATAAACGATAATGCTTTAGGAGTTTTTATGCCTAATATTGGTAATGTTTATAAAAAAGTACCAGAATATGACAGCAAAGAAAATATAAATGATATTATTAAAATGATTATAAATCATTCTAAAGATAATGATAGATCTATAATTTCATTCAAAAAAACACATAAGTACATAACTTTGGGAGAGTCTCATGAGATCGTAATTCAGTATTCATATATAGTGGAACCAAGACATATCAATAAAAATTTGAATATAATAGCATATAAAGATAGTGTTGAAAAGCAATTAAACTTACAATATAATCAATTAAAAAATAAATATTATGTTAATTTTCATCCTAATGATGATGGTAACTGGTTTATAAAAGGAACTTCTATTTATAATGATAAGGAAATAAATATTGAACCAATTGAATTCTTTGTTAAGCGTAATGATCGTGAAGATCTTTTTATAAATGATAAATCAACTTCGTTTAAGAAATTAATATTAAAAACTGGAGGTGATTATATAGATATCGAGGAATTGACTAAGTCTTTAACAATATTTAATTTTGAAGATAAGGAAACAGAAAAAAATGTCAATTATGAAACTGTGGATATTTTTAAATATTTAACTATTTTAGTTATAATTTTATGTGTAGAATGGTACTATAGAAAACAAAAAGGATTATTATAAATGAAAATCTCCTTTATTGGATCTGGGTATGTTGGTTTAGTTTCAGGGGTTTGTATGGCTGATTTTGGACATGATGTCATATGTATGGATATTGATAATAAAAAAATAGAACAGTTAAATAAATGTAAAATTCCTATTTTTGAACCTGGCTTAACTGAGTTAATAAAAAAAAATATTAACGAAAAAAGAATTTCATTTTCTTCAAATATAGATCAAACCGTATCAAATTCTGATATAATTTTCATTGCAGTTGGGACCCCTTCAGACAAAAATGGTAATGTGAAAATAAAATATATTTTTAACGCTATTAAAAATATTATTCCTTACATTGATAGTTATAAAGTAATTGTTATAAAATCTACAGTTCCTCCTGGTACAGCATCAAAAATAAAAAAATATGTAAAAGATTTAAAATTAAATAACAGCTTATATGATATTGTATCTAATCCAGAATTTTTGAGAGAAGGTTCTGCAATTAAAGATTTTATGATTCCTGATAGAATAGTGATTGGATCCAGTTCAAAAAAAGCGGTTGATTTAGTTAAAAAAATTTATGACCCATTATTTTTAAGAGATATACCATTAATAAAAACTNCTCATGAAACAGCAGAACTAGTNAAATACTCAACNAATGCTTTTTTAGCAACAAAAATATCATTTATTAATGAAATAGGTTTGCTTTGTAATAAGTTGAATGCTGATGTAAAAACAATATCCAATTCATTAGGTTTAGATGGCAGAATAAGTCCAAAGTTTTTACATCCTGGNCCAGGTTTTGGTGGTTCATGTTTCCCTAAAGATGTNATGGGGTTATTAAAAATAATGAATGNANATGAATTGAGTGGTAATATTGTTGATGCAGTTTTAAAAGCTAATATGGAACAAAAAATACATATTTTTGAAATTTTTTACAGGTTACTCAATAATAATGTTAAAAATAAAAAAATTAGTGTTCTTGGTTTATCTTTTAAACCAAAAACTGATGATATAAGAGAATCACCTGCTTTGGTGATCATAGAAAAACTCTTATCAAAAGGTGCTGATGTTTACGGTTACGATCCTGAAGCATCCGAAAATATGAAAGAACTTTTTCCTAAAGTAAAATTTTCAAATGATTTGCAATCAGTATTGTCTAATTCAGATGGAGCTATTTTATTGACGGAATGGAATGATTTAAGAACATTGAACCCCAAGAAGATTAAAAAAATAATGAAAACTAATATTTTTATGGATTGTAGAAATATTTACAAACCTTCAGAATGGATCAATGAAGGATTTAAGTTTGAAAATGTAGGAAGAATAGAATGAAAATTTTTGTTACAGGAGGCTCGGGATTCATAGGTAGTAATTTTATACATTTTCAGATTAATCAAAAAAATAAAATCTTTAATTTTGATAAACTTACATATTCAAGTTCAATTGAATCTCTTTCATCATTACAAAACAATCCATACTATATGTTTAAAAAGGGCGATATTTCTATTGCATCTAATTTAGAAGATGCAGTTAAATTTTTTAAACCAAATATCATCATAAATTTTGCAGCTGAAACTCATGTGGATAGATCTATTGATGGGCCTAAAGATTTCATTCAAACGAATATTTTTGGAACATATAATCTACTACAAGTATCTTTGAATTATTATAAATCATTGAACTTGAAAGAAAAGAAAAGATTTAAATTAATTCATATATCTACAGATGAAGTTTTTGGTACTCTAGATGACAAAGGTTTCTTTAATGAAAATACCCCTTATGATCCTTCATCGCCATATTCTGCATCCAAGGCTTCATCAGATCATCTCGTTAGAGCATGGAATAAAACATATGATTTACCTGTCATTATTACCAATTGTTCTAACAATTATGGACCATATCAATTTCCTGAGAAATTAATTCCTTTAATGATAATCAATGCTATGGAGAAAAAAAAATTACCTATCTATGGTAAAGGTAATAATATTAGAGATTGGTTACATGTATTTGATCATTGTAGGGCCATAGATATTATTATGCAAAATGGAAAATTAGGTAGTAGTTATATAATTGGTGGTAATTGCGAAAAAACTAATTTAGACATTGTAAATATGATTTGTGATATTTTTGATAAAAAATTTAAAAGTAATAATTTTAAACACAAAAATTTAATTAATTTTGTTGATGATCGTCCAGGTCATGATTACAGATATGCTGTTGATTACTCTAAAATAAAAAATGAGTTGAAATGGGAACCTGAAATATCCTTTAAAAAGGGACTTGCAAGTACTATTGATTGGTATCTGAATAATGATTCCTGGTGGAAAAAAATTCAGCAAACAAAATATAACCAAAAAAGATTAGGTCTATTAAAATGATTTCTTTTAATAAAACTGAAATACCAGATGTAGTAACATTTAAAAGTAAAAACTTTAAAGATAATAGAGGCTTTTTTATGGAGGTCTTTAATAAAAATATTAATGATTATTTTAAATGTAATTTTGTTCAAGATAATTACGTTAAAACAACTAAAAAACATGTCATTAGAGGAATGCATTTTCAAAAGAATGAAGGTCAAGCAAAATTAGTCAAAGTTTTTAAAGGTGAAATCATAGATGTAGCCGTTGATTTAAGAAAAAATTCTCCTACGTATAAAAAATGGGTTAGTAGGATTATATCTGATAAAAATATGTTAAATATCTTTATTCCAGTTGGTTTTGCTCACGGTTATTGTACATTAACAGAAAATACGGAAGTTTACTATAAATGTAGTAGATATTATAATAAAAAATATGATTCAGGTTTTTTGTGGTCAGATACTGACATAAATATTAAATGGCCTACAATTAATCCAATTCTATCAACCAAAGATCAATCTTTACCAAATTTTAGAGAGGTAATATGAGTAAAATTATTTTTGAAGAAAAAATTAAAAACAAGACGTTAGTTGTTGGAGTAATAGGTCTGGGTTATGTTGGGCTACCATTGTCTATGACTTATTGCAAAAAAGATTTTAAAGTTATAGGATTTGACAATGATCAAAAGAAAATAAATAATCTTTTAAACAAAACAAATTATATTTCTGATATTGATGATAACATATTATCAGATATGTTATCTAATAAATTATTTTTACCAACTAATGATTCAAAAGAACTATCTTCATGTGATGTAATATTCATATGTGTTCCAACTCCCATTACCAAAAACAGAGTTCCAGATATCTCATATATAGAATCAGCTACACAACTAGCTGTCAAATACGCAAAAAAAGGAGTTTGTATTATTTTAAAAAGCACAACATATCCTGGGACTACAGAGGAAATAATGGCGCCATTATTTGAAAATAATAATAAAAAAATTGATAAAGACTATTTTTTATCATTTTCTCCAGAAAGAATCGATCCTGGTAATAAGATATGGAATTCAGATAATACTCCTATTGTTGTTGGAGGTGTAACAAAAACTTCTGGAGAAATAGCAGAATCAATTATTAAATCAGTAATTCCTAAAGTTCATAGGGTTTCCTCATCTAAAATAGCCGAAATGGAAAAACTTTTAGAAAATATTTTTAGAAGTGTGAATATAGCTCTAGTTAATGAAATGGCACAAATGTGTGATAGGATTGGTGGTATAAATATATGGGAAGTAATTAATGCTGCAGCTACTAAACCCTTTGGTTTTATGCCTTTTAGGCCGGGACCTGGAATTGGAGGGCATTGCATTCAAGTAGATCCATATTATTTGTCTTACTGTGCCAAAGGACACGATTTTCATTCTGAATTTATAGAACTGGCAGCTAAAACGAATGAAAATATGCCTCATTATGTTGTTGATGAATTAATTAAGGTTTTAATTAGAAATTGTAAAAATATATATTCTGCTAAAATTTTGTTTTTCGGTGTTGCTTTTAAAAAAGATGTGTCAGATACTAGGAACTCACCAGCTATTAAAATTATTGAATTATTAAGTAGAATTGGTTTTAAAGAAATTTATTATGTTGATCCATTTGTAGATAAAATTAGTATTGGAAATAAAGTTTATAATAATATCAATAATTATAAACATAAAATAACCCAATTTGATTGTTGTGTTATTGCTACAGATCACACCTTATTCGATTATGAATTTATAATTAGTAATGCCAATTTGATATTTGATACTAGAAATGTTAATATTGAATCAAAAGATAATTATCATTTAATTGGAAGTGGAAAACTATGTAAGGGATAATATTTTTAATAGCGTTATTAATATATTTTATATTAACATTACCATTTTTATCT
>PAFF01000100.1 GCA_002704045.1 Fidelibacterota bacterium | reverse complement strand
ACAAATTTCATTTTATAACATTGTAATTGGATCAATATCTAAACTTATTCTAACTCCATTGTGTGATTTTTCTAAAAATTTAAGTCCTAACTCATTAACAATAAATTTTTGAAAACTATAAGGTTTTTGCTGATCAATTTTTACTAACAAATGATATCTCCATAATCCATTTAATTTTTCTATTGGTGCAATACTTGGACCAATAATATTAAAATTATGTAATTTAATTTTATTAAAAATTATATTTATGAGTTGAAGTATGTTTTTTTTATTTTTTCCTTTAAAAAGTATTCTTGTAACTCTATTAAATGGTGGATAGGATAATTCTTTCCTTTGCTTTAAAGCAATTTTATAAAATTTATCTAAATCTAAATTGGCTGCAGCTCTAATAAATACATCATCTGCATTATAGGTTTGGATAGAAACTAATCCTCTTTTCTTTCTTCTTCCTGCTCTGCCAGCTACTTGATATATTAATTGAAATATTTTTTCTCCTGCTCTAAAATCAGGTAAAAATAAACCCACGTCCGCATTTATGATACCAACAAATGTTACATTTTCAAAATCTAAGCCCTTTGCAATCATTTGTGTACCTAATAATACATTATAATCCTGATTTTTAAACTTATTCAAAATTTTATAATGGCCTCCCTTATACTTTGAAGTATCTATATCCATTCTAACTATTTTTGCTTCAGGAATAAATTGTATAATTTCATCTTCTATTTTTTGAGTACCATATCCTAATATTATCAATTCTTCAGAACTGCAATTTAAACATTTTTGTGATAACATTGTTTTATAATTACAATGATGGCATAGCATCATATTTCCAACTTTATGATATTTCAATGAAGTTGAGCAATTCTTACATTCAAAAATCCAATCACATTTTTTACACATTTGAATATTAGCATATCCTCTTCTGTTATGGAGCAATATAGCTTGTTCATTGTTTGAAATACAGTTTTTTAAATCATTGATTATTTTTTTACTAATATGTCTGTTAAATTGAAATTCATCTTTTTTATATAATTTCATGTTAATTAACTTGATATCTGGGTAAACAGAGCCCCCATATCTTTCTTTTAATTGTATTAAATCAAACTTGTTATTAATGTAATTATAATATGATTCTAGGCTTGGCGTTGCACTGGTTAAGACAACAGTTGATTTTGATAATTTTGCTCTAACAAGAGCGACATCTCTTGCATTATATCTTGGAGATGGATTTTCTTGTTTGTATGAAGACTCTTGCTCTTCATCTATTACAATTAAACCTAAATTTGTTATTGGTAAATATATTGCACTTCTTGCACCAACAATAACTTTAATTTCTTTTCTAACTAATTTCTGCCACACCCAACCTTTTTCTGAGTTCGTTAGCCTACTATGCCATAAACCTACTTTACTACCAAAAAAATTAAAAAATTTATTAAATACCGCTGGTGTTAAAGCTATCTCAGGAACTAAAATGATTGTAGATTTATTCTTTTTTAGTGCTTGAATTGCTAGTTTAAGATAAACTTCAGTTTTTCCACTTCCTGTTACTCCTTTTAAATAAAATGGTGAAAAAGCTTTCTTATTCAATTTATCAGCAATTTTTTCATATGCTTTTTTTTGCTCATCATTTAGAGTAATTTTTACTTTTGAACGTGAAATATAATTTTTAAAAGGATTTATATACTTTTCTGAAAATTGTATTAATTTTTTTTCATTTAAAATTTTACATATGTAAGAATAATTGGTGTTAATATTAGATAAATCTGAGATTTTTATGTTTTTTTTTGGATTTTCATGCAAAAAAACTAACATTTTTTTTTGAGCTGGTGTTTTATTGTTTAAATTAAAGATTTCACTTATACCTTTCTTTGTTATTGAAACCCTTCTTTCTACGTTAGATTTAAATTTTTTATTAAAATTTGTTGGTATTGATAATTTTATTATCTGACCGAAAGGAGCTAAATAATAATTTTTTGTCCAAATTAAAGTCTCCCATAATTCTTTTTCTATACAATAATCATCAGAATAGATACTATCGATAGGTAATATTTTACCTTTGTATGAAACCTCTTTGGTAATTTTAACAACATATCCTAACGTTGATTTGTTTCTAAAAGAAACTTTTACACAAACTCCTGTTTGTAAGTGATTAATGAGTTTTATTGGAATTTTGTATGTAAAACTCTGAAAGCTGTATACCGGAAAAGTTATGTGGGCATACATGTTTTTATTTATTTATTTTTCCGACTGAACTTTAATTTTTATTCTTGATTCTTCATCTTGACCTAGCTTAACATTTACAAAATGGTTGCCTACAGTTTTTATAGGATTCTCTAATTCAATTTCTTTTTTTTGAATTTCATAACCTTTACTGTTTACTGCATCTATGATCATTTGAGAAGTTACAGAACCAAATAGTTTATCATCTTCGCCTGCTTTTAATGTAAACTTTATTGTTAACTTGTTTAATCTTTCAGCTAGTGCATTCAAATCCGCTCTCTTTTTTGCTTCAGCTTCTTTTCTTTTTTCTGCTAACGCATTAATATTTTGAATGTTCTGTTCGGTAGCTTGTATTGCTTTTCTTTGTGGAATTAAATAATTTCTAGCATAACCATCTTTTACAGAAACAATTTCTCCCATTTTCCCTAAATTTTCTACATCTTGACTTAATAGAATTTTCATTTTTTTTCCCTTTTAATAATTTCGAACATCAACACGGTATGGCAATAACGCAATGTTTCGAGCTTTTTTGATTTCTTTGGTCAACATCCTTTGGTATTTAGCTGATACTCCAGTAACATAACCGGGTATAATTTTACCTTGTTCAGTAATAAATTTTTTCAAAAATTTATGTTCTTTATAATTTATTTTCTTTATTAATGAAGAGTCTTCTTTAAATGGACAAACCCTTTTATTATTCATCATTTTCATATTTTACCTATCTATTCTAATTTTATTCAGATTTTAATTCATCTGCTTTTGTTTTTTCATTTGTTGTTTCTTTGTTAGATTTTTCAGTCGTTTCGTCTTTATTTTCTGTAGAATTATTATTTTGATCTTGCTTTTCTTTTTCTTTTATTTTGGATATTTCATTAGTTTTGTTGTTTTTTTCATCACTGCTAAAACCAGAAATCTGATCATCAATTTCATTTTCTTGTTTGTGAATTTCTGTTTTATCAATTTCAACTGTTAAATAAGCTAAAATATTGACATTATGTTCTAACTCTTTATTAACGTTATTAATAGATTCTCCATTTCCTGAATATTGAACTAACACATATGTACCATATTTTTGTTTCTCTATTGGATATGCTAGCTTTTTTTTACCCCATACTTCTGTACATAAAATTTTATTTGTTTTATTTGTTTCAATTAATTTTTGAACATTCATTATAGTATCTTTCAATCTTCCAGATTCTAATATTGGATGCGTAATATATAACGTTTCGTAATGTTTCATCTTTTCTCCTATCTAATTTTATTTTAAACAATAAATGGTGCTATAACTAATGATACTACAGACATAAGTTTTATTAATATATTTAATGAAGGTCCGGATGTATCTTTAAAAGGATCTCCAACTGTATCGCCAACAACAGCAGACTTATGTGCATCTGAACCCTTTTTATATTCTTTGCCATCAATTTCAACCCCTTCTTCAATCATTTTTTTCGCATTGTCCCATGCACCTCCAGCATTTGATTGAAATATTGCCATCAACACACCACTTACAGTCACTCCAGCTAATAATCCTCCTAAAGGAGCTGGTCCAAATACTTTTCCAATTATGACCGGAGTTATAACAGCTAATAAACCTGGCATTAACATTTCTTTTATAGCTGCTTGTGTTGAAATTTCAACACATTTGCCATGTTCAGCTTTATCCAAACCTAATTCATAAACTTCTTTATCTTGATCACTCCAAGTATTTTCATCTCCTTTGTTCATTACATCAAGCGCTGCTTTAAGCTCTGGTATATCTTTAAACTGACGTCTTACTTCTTCAATCATTGACATAGCTGCTCTTCCAACAGCACCCATAGCCATAGATGAAAATAAAAAAGGTAACATACCGCCAATAAACAGACAACCCATAACTGTTGCATCTGTTAAATCAATACCTTCTATTCCACTGACCTTTCTAAATGAAGCAAATAAGGCAAGTGTTGTTAATGCGGCTGATCCAATAGCAAAACCTTTACCTATAGCAGCAGTTGTGTTACCAACAGCGTCTAACTTATCTGTTCTTTCTCTTACTTCAGATGGCAATTCAGCCATTTCCGCTATTCCACCAGCGTTATCAGATATTGGTCCATATGCATCTACAGCTAATTGAATACCTGTATTTGCTAACATACCCAATGCTGCCATTGCTATTCCGTATAAACCAGCAAAATAATTAGCACTTATTATTGCAGCGGCTATAATCAAAGTCGGCACAGCTGTTGATTGCATACCAACTCCAAGACCCGCTATAATGTTTGTAGCAGCACCAGTAATAGATTGATCAGTAATTGATTTCACAGGTGCTGTACCTGTACCTGTATAATGTTCAGTTACTAAACCTATACCTAATCCTGAGGCTAAACCAATCAATGTTGCATAAAATATTCCCATAGAACTATAATTACCCAATCCATTAGGCAATATATTTGTTATTAGAAAATACATAACAACTACCATTATTGCTGCTGATCCAAATTCACCAATATTCAATGCTCTTTGTGGATCTCCGCCTTCTTTTACTGACACCATAAATGTACCAATAATTGATACTATGATACCAGCTCCTGCAATATATAGAGGCAAAACCACAGCATCCATTTCGGCAAATAATGCCCAACCAAGAACCATTGAGCCTATAATTGCGCCAACATATGATTCAAATAAATCAGCCCCCATGCCGGCAACGTCACCTACATTGTCACCTACATTATCTGCTATTGTCGCTGGATTAAGTGGATGATCTTCTGGAATACCAGCCTCTACTTTTCCTACTAAATCTGCTCCAACATCAGCAGCTTTTGTATAAATTCCACCGCCTACACGAGCGAATAATGCTATTGATGATGCACCAAGTGAAAATCCTGTTATAGCTTGAATTAATTTTCCAACGTCTGAAAATATTTCAAGATAAGAATATGTATAAAATAATGTAGTAACACCTAAAACACCCAAACCTACCACGCTTAAGCCCATTACCGAACCACCTGTAAACGCAACATTTAATGCCTTTGAAAGACCTTCGCGAGCAGCATTGGTTGTTCGATTATTTGCTTTGGTTGCTACTTTCATTCCAACATATCCTGCAAAACCTGATGCTAAAGCTCCAACAAGAAAAGAAAATGAAATTAAAACTGAATCATTTTGATTTTTTGCTGCAAAAGCAAGCAATACCGCAACAATACCAACAAAAACAGATAAAACCTTATATTCTGCTGATAAAAAAGCCATAGCTCCATCAGCTATATTTTTTCCTATTTTTTGCATCCTTGCATTTCCTTCATCTTGTTTATTAATCCAGGATGTTTTCACAAAGGCATAAAGCAAGCCTATAAAGCCTGAGCCCAGTACCAATAATAGATTTATATTGTTTTCCACTTATTCCTCTCTATTTATTATTAAATTCATTCATTGTCTTATCAATATCATCATTTAGATAGTAAATAATACTGTCATAACTTTTTTTTATTGTATTATCAACATCTACACTATAGCTTTTGTGAAATGACGATAATACATATTTTTCTGATGGTCGCATAATTTCATTAGTTGCGATGCCAATTCTTAGCCTATGAAAATTGTCATCATTCAGGTGATAGATTATTGATTCTATTCCTCTATGACCACCCGAACCACCTTTTTTTTTATATTTTATTAAACCTAGTGGCAAATCAATATCATCGTAAACAATAAGTATTTTATCTAAACTGATTTTAAAATAATTAATAAACTGAGCCAATGCAATTCCACTGTTATTCATATAAGATATTGGCTTAACTAAATAATAATTATCAGTTTTTTTATAATGATAATCTCCTTTACCAGGCTTTAATTTCAATGAACAATTTTTTAAAAAACTATCTATTATCCAAAAACCAAAGTTATGTTTAGTTTTTGAATATTTTTCACCAGGATTACCTAATCCTACAATGACTTTCAATTCTAAGAATCACTATTGTTTGATTCATCTTCTTTTGATTCTGATGAATCGCTTGAATCTTCAAACGATATATCATCCTCATCAGAGACATCAGATTCAAGGTCAGCATCCGACATTGCGTGTGATATCGCAGCAAGAACGGTACCTTCAGGCATACCCAACTCAATATTTTCAGGTAATTTAATACCTCCAGCTTGAATATTCTCACCTAGACCTAATTCACTTATATCTGTTTCAATTTTTTCTGGAATATCTGATGGTAAACAAATAATATCTAATTCTAAAACAGATTGCATCAAATTTCCTCCTTCTAGCTTTACACCTTTTGGTTCACCTATTAATTCTAATGGAACATTTATCTGAATTTTTTTATTCATATTTACTCCATACAAATCGACGTGTATAATTTCTTCAGTTACAGGATGATATTGAACATTTTTGAATAAAACAGTTCTGGATTTTCCGCCAACACTTACAGAATATAATCTAGATCCAGATTTAACAGCGTTTCTAATTACTGACTTTTCGATTGCAAAAGGAATACTATTACTACTATCACTTGAATAATAGATACCAGGTACTGATCCTGTTTTTCTTATATTTTTACAATATTTTTTTCCATATTGATCTCTTTTTTGAACTTCTAACTTGTATTCTATAGCCATAATAAACTCCTATTTAAATTTTAAACATCGAACTTAAAGATTCTCCTGAGTCTATACGTTTTATTGACTCAGAGAATACATTGGATGTGGATACTATTTCTAACTTTTCAAACTTTTGTGATTCATTCAATTTTATTGTATCGCATACAATTACTTTTTTTATTATTGATTCTTGAAGTTTTTTTACAGAATTACCAGACAAAACAGGATGGGTTGCTACCACAGTGACATCTATAGCTCCATTATTAATAGCAGTACTTGCTGCATTACAAATGGTACCACCAGTATCTATCATATCATCTATTATAATAACGTATTTATTTTCCAAATTACCAACTAAATTTGCTACCTCAGCTTGATTTGGTTTTGGTCTCCTTTTATCAATTAAAGCAAAACCTAACTGAAGTTTTTTTGCATATGATTGCCCCATTTTAGCACCACCAACATCAGGAGATAAAATTACTCCATTTTGTTCAGTTAATTTCATTTTTTTCAATCTATCTAAAATAGTTATTCTGGAATACAAATGGTCAAAAGGAATATTTACAAATCCTTGAATTTGAGGAGAATGTAAATCCATGCAGATAATTCTATCTATTCCAACTGCAGTTATTAAATCTAAAATAAGTCTAGCAGAAATAGGAACTCTTGGCTTGTCTTTTCTATCTTGTCTACCATAACCTAAATAAGGAATTACAGCCACAACATTTTTAGCTGATGCTCTTCTTGCTGCGTCTAACATTAATAATAATTCTATAATATTATCAGATGGACTATTTAACGATTGTATGATATAGACATCTTCATTTCTTAAATTATCAAGAAAAACGATACTAAGCTCGCCATCACTAAACTTTTTTATTTCAACATTACCAAGACTTGTTGCCAAAGAACTAGCAATAGACTTAGCTAATGCTGGATTTGAATTTCCAGTAAATATTTTCATATCGTTCAGGGACGAGGATTCGAACCTCGATTGCCGGGATCAAAACCCGGAGTCCTGCCATTAGACGATCCCCGAATATATCAGCTGGGGCGGGTGGACTCGAACCACCAACCGCCTGATTAACAGTCAGGTGCAACTGCCAATTGTGCTACGCCCCATATGGGGTATTTAGTTTCGGAAAAGTTAGAATAGTTTGATAAGAATTGAATATAGACTCAGCTTTTAAAGCTAATTTTCTATTTCTATATGCACCAAACATAGTCGAACCTGTTCCCGACAAACTGGCAAAAAACGCACCGGATTTTATCAAGTCTTTTTTTATATTGCCAATTTCTGGATATGTTGATATAACTAATTTTTCAAAATCATTTGAATATAAATCCCAATCAAAATCATTTGAAAAGCTGCAAAATTTATGTGGTTTTGTGTTTATATGCAAATGTTTATTTAATTTTTCATATGCCCATCTTGTAGAAATATTTATTTTAGGAATGACTAATAGAAAGGTTAAATCTTCTTTAATAGAAAAATAAATTGGCTTTAAAACATCACCAATTCCTTTAACTTCCTGAAATCCTCCATTAATAAAAAATGGAACATCCGCTCCAATTTTTAATCCAATTTTTTCAAGTGCTCCATTGTCTAAATTTAAATTCCAAATTTCGTTTAATGCTTTTAAAACAGTTGCAGCATTACTACTTCCTCCACCTAAGCCTGCAAATAAAGGGATCCTTTTTTCTAAGTGTACCGATAAGCAATTTGTTATTTTATATTTTGCTGATAATAATTTATATGCTTTGGAAACTAAATTTGATTCATCACATGGTACATCTAATCCAGAACTAGTTAATTGAAATTTTTCTGATCTTTCAAATGACAGCTTATCAAAATGGTCCAATTCTAGAAATAGAGAATGAATATTATGATAATTATCTTTTCGTTTATTTTGAATTTTTAAGGTAAGATTGATTTTTGCATGTGACGTATAAATTTTTTTAGTCATTGATTATATTGTTCAATCTTTGAAGACAGACTTCTTTGCCCAATATTTCAACTATACTAGCAACATCAGGACCATGCATTTTTCCCGTTACTGCTATTCTTAAAGGCATCCATAAATTTTTTCCGCCTACTTTTATCTCATCTTGAATTTTAGATACAATGGATTTAAAACTCTTTGAATCTAATATAGATATCTTTTCTAACTTTGAAGTAAATGATTTTAAAACAGTTTTTGAACTTTTATAATCTAAAATTTCGCGACATTTTTCATTTTCAAACTTAAATTCAAATAAAAAATTCAATTCTTCCGGAATATCAGTAAGTCTTTCTATTTTTTCATAAATCAGTTTTATCATTGGCAATGTTATTTGATCTTTTAAATCAATATTGTTTTTGAGAAATTTATCTAAAATTTCTTGCGGCTCTAGTTTTTTAATATAGTGGTTATTCATCCAATTTAATTTTTTAATATCAAATATGGCTCCACTTTTTTGAATTCTATTAATAGAAAAATCTTTTATGAGTTCATCCAATGTATATAATTCTTGATCTCCTGATCCATGCCAACCTAATAAAGATAAGTAATTAATAAAAGCTTTTTTTAAATATCCATTAGTTATATAATCTTCAACAGCAACATCGTTTTGTCGTTTCGATAACTTAGTTTTATCTTGATTTAAAATAAGAGGTAAATGAATAAATTCTGGTTTTTTCCAGTTGAAATTTTCATACAAAAGTAGATGTTTTGGCATGCTAGCTATCCACTCTTCACCTCTAATTACATGGGTGATTTCCATTAAATGATCATCAACAACATTTGCAAAATGATATGTTGGATAACCATCAGATTTCATTAAAATTTGATCTTCTATTAAAGATAAGTCAAATTTAAGCTTCCCTCTTACTTGATCATTGTATTCTATGCTCCCATTATTAGGTACTTTTAGTCTAATAACATGATTTTCATTTTTCATTCTTGCAGTTGACTCATCTACAGAAATATTACGATATATTTGGTCTTGCTGAGTCAAAATATTGCTAGGAATATTTTCTTTTTCTATCTTTTTCAATCTTTCTTTTGAGTAAAAACAGGGATATGCTTTTTCATTTTCTATTAAATGTAGAATATGTTTTTTATATATGTTTAAACGTTTTGATTGAAAATACGGTCCTTTATCCCCCCCAATTTTTGGTCCCTCATCGTATTCTATGCCTGACCAATGCATTGTTTTAATTAAATTTTCAACGGCTCCTTCAACATATCTGTTTCTATCAGTATCTTCAATTCGCAATATGAAAATTCCATTATTTTGTTTAGCAAATAAGTAGTTATATAATGCAGTTCGTAAACCTCCTATATGTAAGAACCCGGTTGGGCTTGGAGCAAATCTAACGCGAACTAACATACTAACTATTCTTACAAATTAAAACAGTTGAAATTGCACATATTCCCTTTGAATTTCCTACAAAACCTAAATAATCCGTTGTTGTTGATTTAACAGAGACATTATTACAATCAGTTATTTGAGAAATTTTCTTTTTAATTTCGGGCATATAAGAAGAAAGTTTTGGTTTTTGTAAAATAATTGTTGAATCTGTATTAACTATTTTATAATTACTATCTTTAAGCATATTAACTGCATATTCTAAAAATATGGTACTATCGGCATCTTTCCATCTTGAACTAGTTGAAGGGAAATGAAAACCCAAGTCTCCAGCTCCAATAGATCCAAAGATAGCATCTGTCAATGCATGAAATAGCACATCTCCGTCACTATGTCCTTCAGAACCTTTGTGAAATGGAATAGTAACATTACCAATAATTAGGGGAACATTTTTTACTAATTGATGAAAATCTATTCCTTGACCTATTCTATACATTTATATTATTATCATAGCATCACCATAGCTATAAAAGTTATATTTTTTATTTATTGCCTCTTGATAAGCTTCTAATAGAAAATCTTTAGTTGTAAATGCAGAAACCATCATCATTAACGTAGATTTAGGTTGATGAAAGTTAGTTATTAAACTATTAACCATTTTAAATTTATATGGGGGGTATATAAATTTATCTGTCCAACCTCTTCTTCCTGTTATTTGAAACCCAGATACTGTTACAGTTTCTAAAGTTCTCACAGTAGAGGTTCCTACTGCTATGATTTTTTTTCTTTTTTCTTTTGCTTCATTTATTATTGATGCTGCTTCTGAAGATATACTGTAATATTCAGAATCCATTTGATGCCTTGTCAAATCTTCAACCATAATTGGACGAAAAGTCCCTAATCCTATATGCAACGTAACATATACTAACTTAACTCCTTTTTTTTCTAGTTTTTTCATTAGATCTTCTGTTAAGTGCAAACCTGCAGTTGGTGCTGCAACAGATCCTCTCTCTGATGCATATACAGTTTGATAAGTCTCTTTGTCTTTTTCTGTAGACTCTCTTTTGATATATGGGGGCAAAGGGGACATTCCGTTTTTATCAATAAAAGGATAAATTGAATCAACATCATATTCAAATCTTAATACCCTTCCTCCAGATATTGTATTATCTATTACATCACATGCTATTCCTTCACCAAAAATTAATTTGTTTCCTATTCTAACTTTTCTTGCTGGCTTAACCATAGCCTCCCAAAGATCATTTTCTAATTCTCTTAATAAAAAGACTTCTACTTTTGATTCTGATTTTTCTTTCCAAGCATAAATTCTAGCTGGGTATACTTTAGTGTTGTTCATAACTAGAACATCACCTTTTTTCATATAATCAATGATATTATGAAATTTTTTATGTTTTATTGTCTGATCTTTTGGATCTAAAACCATCAATTTGCACTCATCTCTTTTTTTTGTTGGATTTTGAGCAATTCTTTCCTCGGGAACTTCCATTTCAAACTCTGACAATCTTGGTGGTTTTTCTACTGAACTAAATAACATAATTTCCTTTCTTTATTATAATAATTTTTGTTGATTATTATTTATAAATTCTTTGTTTAAATATTTGTATGTTTTTTCTAAGGCTACCCTCCCTCGAGGTGTCCTTTGAATGAATCCTTCTTTAATTAAAAATGGCTCATATACTTCTTCTATGGTTTTAGCATCTTCTGAAATGGCAACTCCTAAAGTTTCTATACCAACTGGTCCACCATTATAATTATCGATAATCGAGTTTAAAATTTGCCTATCCATTTCGTCAAGACCCATTTCATCAATACCCATTTTACTTAATGCTTCTTTAGCAACTTCCTCATCAATTGTTTTTTTTGAATTAACCTGAGCAAAATCTCGAGCTCTTCTCAATATTCTATTTGCAATTCTGGGAGTCCCTCTTGACCTTCTACTAATTTCTGAAACTCCTTTTTCATTTATAGATATGTTCAAAATTTTACTAGAACGCTGTATAATTTTTCCCAAGTCTTTTTCGTTATAAAAGTCAAATCTTAATATAACACCAAACCTGTCTCTTAAAGGGGATGTTAAATTTCCTAAACGAGTTGTAGCTCCTACTAGTGTAAAGGGGTTTAAATTTAATTGAACACTTCTTGCGCTAGGTCCCTTATCGAGCATAATATCAATAACATAATCTTCCATAGCTGAATATAAATATTCTTCAACAACGCTACTCACTCTGTGTATCTCATCTATAAAAAAAACATCTTTATTTTCTAAATTCGTTAACATTCCTGCAAGATCGCCCGCTCTTTCTAAAACAGGACCAGAAGTTGAACTAATATTTACATTTAGCTCTTTTGAAACTATATTTGCCAATGTGGTTTTACCTAAACCTGGAGGCCCAAAAAATAATACGTGATCTAATGCTTCGTTTCTTTGTTTAGCTGCTTTAATGTAAACTTTTAAATTATCTATAATTTCTTTTTGTCCTACAAATTCTTCTAGCGAAGATGGGCGTATTGATTTGTCTGTATTTAAATCTTCCTCTTGGTTTTTGGGATTTATGATATTATTTATAGGGTTTTTATAGGATTCAATCATAATTAAATAAGGTTGACAATTTATTAAAATTTAAATCTAGAAAAAAGTGATTTCTTGTCGTTAAACAAATTATTTTATCCTGCAAAAGCTAACTTTAAATATTTTCCTGTATGAGTTTTTGTTTTTGAAATTGCTTTTGGGTGACCTTCTGCAATAATATTTCCCCCTCCAGATCCCCCTTCTGGTCCCAAATCAATAATCCAATCAGCTGTTTTAATTACATCTAAGTTGTGTTCGATAATTAAAACAGTATTGCCCTTGTTAACTAAACTGTGCAATACAGATAAAAGCATTTTTACATCTTCAAAGTGTAATCCAGTTGTAGGCTCATCTAAAATATATAATGTTCTTCCTGTTCCTATTTTAGATAGTTCAGATGACAATTTAACTCTTTGGGCTTCTCCTCCCGATAATGTTGTTGCTTGCTGACCTAAAGTAATATAGCCTAAACCTACACTAACCAATGTTTGTAATTTTCTTCTTATTTGATTATGATTTTTAAAAAATATTAATGCTTTTTCAACGCTCATAGATAAGATATCTGATATATTTTTACCTCTATAAAGTATTTCCAAAGTATCTCTATTATATCTCTTTCCCTGACATTCATCACATTTAATGTACATATCAGGTAAGAAATGCATTTCAATTTTTATTAAACCTCCTCCTTGACAGTTTTCACATCTTCCTCCTTTTACATTAAATGAAAATCTACCTGGTTTGTACCCTCTAACTTTAGATTCAGGTATTTGTGTAAATAATTCTCTTATGTGAGTAAATAATCCTGTGTAGGTAGCTGGATTTGATCTAGGGGTTTTCCCAATTGGAGATTGGTCTATGTTAATTACTTTATCTAAATGTAATGTTCCTTTTAATGATTTAAACTGCAATGGCTTTGTAATTGTTCTATTGAATTCATACGAAAGAGCAGGATAGAGTGTCTGATTAATTAGTGAGGATTTTCCTGATCCAGATACGCCTGTAATACATATAAAATTCCCTATAGGCAATTTTAAATTTACATTTTTTAAATTATTGCCAGAAGCTCCATATAATTCAATATGTTTGAGATTCGGTAGGTTAGGTTTAGCAGGAAATTTTATTTCTTTTCTATTAGACAAATATTGTCCTGTTATAGATTTTTTATTTTTTTTTATTTTTTCTGGNGTTCCTTCAGCAATTACATATCCACNATTTTCACCTGCTCCAGGTCCAATATCAACAATATAATCAGATTCTAACATAATTTCTTTATCATGTTCGACTACAATTACTGTATTACCCAAGTCTCTTAGACCTTTTAAAGTATTAATTAAACGCCTATTATCTCTTTGATGTAATCCTATAGTTGGTTCATCTAAAATATACAATACACCTACAAGTCTAGATCCAATTTGAGTTGCCAATTTTATTCTTTGTGCCTCTCCTCCAGATAAAGTTCCTGCNTTTCTTGATAACGTTAAATATTCTAATCCTACATCAATAAGAAATGACAATCTAACAGAAATTTCTTTAATTATTGGCTTTGCAACTGATTTTTTTTGTTTTTCAAATTTAAGAGTCTTAATGAAACTTACTAACTTTGATATTGTTAGTTCTGAAATATCTGATATGTTTAAATCATCTATTCTAACGGATAAATTTGATTTATTAAGTCTGCCACCATTACAGCTTGAACAGGATTGAATTGCCATGAATTTTTCAATCCATTCCCTCATTTTTCTAGAAGTAGTTTGCGAGTATCGTCTCTCCAGGTTAGGAATTACACCTTCAAATCGAGTTTTAAATTCTCCAAAAAATTGAGGTTTTTTCTTAACCCGACCTATTTTCTTTTTTCCTGTGCCATATAAAATAATATCTTTAATATTTTGATCGAGAGAATGCCATGGTATAGTAAATGAAAATTGATGTTCTCTAGCTAAATCTTTTAAAAGTGTACCCCACCATCCCCCTCGAGGTTGTTCTCCTAGAGGCAAAATACATCCTTTTAATATACTTTTTGTTTTATCTTGTACAATTAAATCAGGATCCATTGACATCTCTGTACCTAAGCCAGAACATTTTTTACAAGCTCCAAAAGGAGAGTTAAAAGAAAACATTCTTGGCTCTAGTGCTTCAAATGATAAATCGCATTTTGAACAAGAATAATTTTCATTAAAAATTATTTTTTCTTTATCTGTTTCTATTTTTAATAACCCNTTGCCAAGTTTCAATGCTAGCTCTACTGAACTAGTTAATCTTTCTCTAATTTTATCTTTTATAACTAGTCTATCAACTACAACGTCAATATTATGTTTTTTGTTTTTATTTAATTCAAAATCTAATGGAAGATTATACTCTTCTTTATTAATTCTAATTCTTACAAATCCTTGATTTGAAATTGATTTAAAAAGTTCTTTGAACTGACCCTTTCTACCCCTAACAACTGGACTTAAAACTTGAATTTTTTTCCCTAATGGCAAGACCAAAATAGAATCAATAATTTTATCTATTGTTTGATTTTCAACTTGATTATTACATTTATAACAAAATTGAGTGCCTACTCTTGCATACAATAATCTCAAATAATCATGAATTTCAGTAATAGTTCCCACAGTAGATCTTGGATTTCTACTAGTTACTTTTTGTTCAATTGAAATTGCTGGAGATAATCCATCAATATTATCAACTTTGGGTTTGTCCATAATGCCTAAAAATTGACGAGCATAGGCTGATAACGATTCTACATACCGTCTTTGCCCTTCAGCATATATTGTATTGTATGCCAAAGAAGATTTTCCTGAGCCTGACATCCCTGTTATAATAACTAGCTTTTTTCTAGGAATTGAAATATCTATATTTTTTAAATTATTTTCCCTAGCACCTTGAATATTTATAAAATTATTTTGATTTTTGTTTTTCATGCAGAACTCTAAAAATATTATGAAATTATATTATATAAAATAATTTTTATTTATTTTAAGTACTTATAAAACAACTAACTTTATAAATGTTCAAAAAAAGAAAATATTATTTTTTGTTTTTTGCAGTTCCAATATTGATTTTTGGATACAATATTAGTTCAAATGATAAATACAAAAAATTAAAAACATTTACCGAGGTATTAAGATTAGTAAATGACAATTATTTTGAAGATGTTGATTTAAATAAAATTATTGATGGTGCTATTGTTGGTATGCTAGATGAACTAGATCCTCATTCTAACTATATACCATCTGAAAATCTTAAAAATATTAATGAACAGTTTTCGGGCAAGTTTGAAGGAATTGGAATAGAATTTGATATTTTAGATAATTATATTACTGTTATATCGCCTATTCCGGGTACACCTTCTGACAGAGCTGGTTTACAAAGCGGTGACAAAATAATTGAGATAAATGATACTTCTGCGTATAAAATTACTTTTGATGAAGTATTTAAAAAATTGCGAGGACCAAAAGGTTCTAAAGTAAATTTATCTATAAAAAGGGCAGGTTCCGATAACTTAAAAAAAACAACCTTAATAAGGGATGAAATTCCAATTTTTAGTGTTTTAGCTTCTTTTTTAATAGATAATAATACTGGGTATATTAAAATCAATAGATTTGCCTCCACAACCACAGAAGAACTCCAAAATTCTATGGATAATTTAATAAAAGAAGGAATGACTAAATTAGTATTAGATTTGAGAAATAATGGTGGTGGCTTAATGGACGAAGCAATAAAGATGATAGATTTATTCATAAGCTCTAATGACAAAATTTTATTTACAAAAGGTAAGATAAGTGGAACTGATAACACTTATTATGCTACTAAAAATGCTCCCTATAAAACAATACCAATAGTAACAATAATAAATAGAGGATCTGCAAGTGCTAGCGAAATTGTATCTGGTGCATTTCAAGATTTAGATCGAGGTATTGTTATAGGAGAGACAAGCTTTGGGAAAGGTTTAGTACAGAGACAATTTCCATTATATAGCGATGGTTCAGCTGTTCGCATAACAATAGCACGTTACTACACTCCGTCCGGTAGATTAATTCAAAGAGATTATGATGAAACATATGAAGATTATTATACAGATTTAGTAAAGAAAAATAGAGAGGTTTCTGATTCAACATTGCTAGAACGACCTCAGTTTAAAACATCAATTGGTAGAACCGTTTATGGTGGTGGTGGAATTATTCCTGATTTTCACGTTCCTACTAAAGAAGAATTAACTGAAA
>PAFF01000099.1 GCA_002704045.1 Fidelibacterota bacterium | reverse complement strand
ATTAAAATTAAACTAATTGATGGAAAAGAGGGATGGATACCATCTGAAAAAATATTAATCTTATAAAGTTAAGGAGTAAATCTTAAATGAAATTTATAATTCTAACATTAATTTTAATAATGATGAAAAATTGTCAAAAAAATGCTGTTAGCATTACAGGCTGCGATGGTATCGCAGGTAGTGGAAAGGTTTTAGATTCTTGTGGAACATGTGATGAAGATCCTTCCAATGATTGTTTGAGAAAAGTATATGTTACAAATCAAAGTCAAGACTATGTCACAGTATTGAATGCTGAAGTGGATACAGTTGTAAAAAATATAAAAGTTGGTTTTAATAGTGTTAATTGTAATAGTTTTAATAATTCTGAAACAGAATGCGAACAAAATGGATGTGACTGGATGACTATGAATGGAATAGATATGTGTATGGGTGCTACTGATAATATTGGCAATACACCACATTTTATTTCAATAGATGAAGAAAATGGTTTTTGGTTTGTAACTTTAATGGATGCAGGTTACATTGAACAATATAGCCTCAAAGAAGACACATTAATTGACCGAATAGAAATTGGAGATTTACCTTCATTATCTACAATTGATATACAAAATAAATATATATATATATCAAGAATGAATATGCCAGGGATGCCAAGCATGAGTTCTGCAACAAACGTCATAAATAAATTATCTTATTCTGGTAATGGACTAGTTAATGAATTAGAAATTGATATTTGTAATGGATGTAATAGTATAGGTCCCCATGCTATTTCAATTGACATTCATGAAAATCACCTATTCACAGCATCAATTTTAACAGACCATATTTTTAAAATTGATTTGATTAGTAATGAAATTCAGTGGCAATCCATGGGCGATGATACAAATTCAAATCCAAATATTATAACACAAGTTTTTAAACCAATACAATCTATAAATAAAAATGGTTATTTGTTTATTACTTGTTCAGCTGGAGGAGATATTGAGGGCCAAGTTCAGATGTACAATAGCAGTAATTTGGAAAAAATTGATAGTTATAACTTTGATGTAAATTCAAATCCTTGGCATATTGTTGTAGGTAATACAAATTCAAATCGTTTGTATGTTACACTTTCTGGATCAGCTGATGGTTTTGGAGGGGGTGAAGGGGTTGCTTGTTTACAATATACAGATTCAGAATTATCTCTAGTTTGGCAAAATGATAATTTATCTGGTACTATGGTTGAACCACATGGAATTTCATTATCTTTTGATGAAGAAAAAATATTTGTTAGCGATAGATCAAATGGTAAAATATATTTTTTAAATGCTTCGGACGGAGAGCAAATAGAAGACTTGAATTTGTCAATAACTTCTATTGGATCATCAACAGCTTTAGGAGGTGTTGCAAATACTCAAAATCTTTGGTAAGCTATTTTTTACATATTTTTTTAGTTGTAAATTGAAATAATGAAAATATTCTTGTATATAAATTTCTTTTCATTTTTTATGATTTCATGCAATAAAAATATTAATAAAAATAGTTCAGTTTTTGATGCATCTAGTAGTGAACCTTGGCCATTTAAAATATATGAATTTGATAGTGAAGGTAATATAATAAATTCTGAAATAGACATTTTAGATTTTCAACCATCTAGAGATTGTCAAGCTTGTCATCCTAATCATGTTCAAGAATGGAAATTATCTTCTCATTATCGTTCAACTAACAGTCAAATTTTTAAAATAGCTTTTGAAAATGCTAAAGAATCACATTTCAATGAAGGTGATCGCTTTTGCGTCCAATGTCATAGTCCTAAATTATTTGTAACNGGTTTGTANGAATCTGANNTTGAAGAACATTCNCTGGCGTCAGAAATTGTNAATGAAAACATTGGNTGTGATTTTTGTCATACTCAAACTCGATTAAATTTTAATTCTCTTATTGTCAATGATNATAGTTTAGTCGATGCTGAATACTACATTAATCCAGGAGAGGGTATAAAATATGGTTCGACAGTTGATCCAGATACNAATAANAATTTNCATAATTCTANATANAATTCAATTTATAAAGATTCAAGAACATGTTTGCCTTGTCANAATATGGTAATAAGAGATGTTCCTGTTCATATGACCATGGCAGAATGGGCTTCTGATCCATTCAATGATATGGCTGATAATAGAAGTTGTCAAAGTTGNCATATGTCNTATAATGGAGAATATCATAGNCATATGTTTTCAGGTATTGATATTGATTTAACTCAATCATTAGATCATGAGGATAACCAAAAAAGGATTGCTTCAATAACTTCTTTACTTGATAGTGCNGCTATATCATATTTTAATAATTCNGAAGACNCNATAAAAAGTTATNTNNACTCAAATGATACTTTNCAAATTCCATTTACTATTCAAAANAAAACTGCTCANAATATACCTACNGGAACTTCTGAACTTAGAGAAGCATGGATNGAATTAGTAGTTTATGATAAAAATAACGAACCAATATGTGAATTTGGTACCATTAAATCAAACAAAGATTTTTTAAAATATAATAATCACAATATCATATTTACATCCTGGCTTAAAAATGGTCAGGATACAGTNTATTCCTCAATTGAAGCATATGATATNATAAATAATTCATTGAAAATTAATGAAACATTTGAATGGACATATAGTTGTTACATNCCANNNCATGTTCAAGATTCAATTACAGTCAAATCTAGGATGAGNATAAGGCCAGTNAAGCCTCAGTTATTTTACAGCGANCCAGCTTTTAATGAATATTTTNATCTGTTAGATAACATNCCNATTTTTGATATTGAACAATCTAAAATTGAGAANACAATCTTCATATATTAGTTTTTTATATATTTAATTAGTTGTAAACCTATTTCCGTATTATCGATAAAAGCATCAAAAACTGATGCTCCAGGTCCACTGGCCCATATAGGTACAAAATTTGCTGAATGATAATCTGATGTAAATCTGATATCTAAATTACCATTTTCATGATCATGAACAGCGACACCACCACATTCATGGTCAGAAGTTAAAATNACAAGAACNTCAGGATTTTTNAATTGATAGTCTAAAACATAATTTACTAAATCATTCAATGATTNCATTTCACCTTGAATGTAATTTGCACTATTTGAATGTCCTCCCCAATCAACTTGAGATTCTTCAATCATAATAAANAANCCATTATCGTTTNGCTCTAATTTTTTTAAAGCAAGTTTTGCCATATCAGTAGTAGTAATTTTTCTANCTTGATTTACTTTTGGAAGTCCTTTTTCAGAAAATAAACCTAATATTTTTTTATTAAATTCAATAGGAGTAGTCANGTTTTCTATGAATTGNCCGTTATTTTTTGTNAAGATATTAATTAAGCTNTCTGACCAGAANTTTTTTCCTCCTCCNAGTATAACATCAATNTTACCNTTTGCATATTGTGATGCTATTTCATATTCNTTTTTTCGATAATCTATGTGAGCTCCAAATGAAGCTGGTGTNGCGTGAGTNACAGATGATGTTGCAACCAANCCTGTAGACATATTTCGTTCCTGNGCCCATTCTAACATTGTTTTGGTTGGTCTATTTTCNAAATCGACAGCAATNGCTCCATTATATGTTTTTTTACCNGATGANAAAGCAGTACCGCTGGCTGCAGAATCNGTTACACGTTTGCANGATGTNGAGCATTCACCATCATTTGGATGAGTTGTAACTAGACCAATATGTTCAAANCTTGATGGCGCAAAATCACCGTTTGAATAGTAAGAAAGNGTATATTGTCCAATTCCTGTCCCATCNGCAATGATGAAAATTATTGATTTTGGAATNGAGNTNTTANTTTTTTTNATTTTATAGTTAGTATGTTTTTTTGNNGGTAGNGAATTNTCTTTCTTTTCGTTTAAAGCAATTCCATANATATTGTAAAAGGAACAGTTATAAAATATTAAAAAAGCTAGTGTNACTTTTATCTTCATNANTTTTATAAAATACTAATTATTTTTTTTAATGTTTTTATNGCNGAGTAAAATCCATTTAATCTTTGTGAACTTATTGANTTTTTGATATTTAAATCGTTCATTAATTNACTTTCATTTANNTTCATTATATCATATTNAGTTTTATTTTNAACGTAAATTTTNAAAACGTANAGTAATCCATTAACAAACTCAGAATCTGATTCAGTACTTATCATAATAGTTGGTTCTAGCTGATCTACCTTTAAATATGCTGTTGAAACACATCCATTTATTTTATGTTGACTATTTTTATATTCTTTTTCAATTCCCGGATTTTTTTTACTAAGATCAATTAAATAGCTGAGACGGTCCATTCCATCTAAAATTTCCAAATTTGATTTAATTTTGTTAAAGTCCATAATTATAATTTAAATTTTTAGTAGTATTAATTAAAAATTTAAATTATTTAAACTAAAAAAAAGAGGTAAAATGGTATATTTATTATTATTTATTTCAATTGTAAATGCAAAATTGCCAAGTGATGTAAGATGGGTTGTAGAGTCTGATGAATATAAATACAATTGTATTCAAACTTATCAAATGGCGTTCCATGCTATAATAGATGAGTGTAACAAAGTAGATAATCCAACTATAATTATGGATTTAGATGAAACAGTCTTGGATAATTCGCAATATCAAGTGAGTTTATTTGAATTGAAAGAAACATACAATCCTGAAAGTTGGAGCGCATGGGTAAATAAAAAAGAAGCTAAGCTCATTCCTGGAGTAGAAGAATTTATTTTAAATTTTAAAAAAATTAAAGGTTCAAAAATAATTTACATAAGTAACCGAATGGATAAGAATTTAATTCCAACTAAAGAAAATATGAAAAATTTAGGCATATTATTTGAAGATGATTTATTCTTGTTGAGGTTAGACAAAGAAGATACTAAAGTTATAAGAAGAAATGAAGTTTTTAATGGAACGGGAAGAATGTTAGATCACGGTGGCCATAAAATCATTGCTTACTTTGGAGATGCTATGGGTGACTTCCCAAATGACCCATATTATAATTGGACTGTAAACAAATTTATTTTTCCTAATCCAATGTATGGTAAATGGTAAGATCTGGAATTTATTTTTTATCTTTTTTTATATCATTTATATTTTGTGAAGTTAATTTCACAATTGAAAATAATACTATTCTTTTTAAAATAAATAATGATACAATCCAATATCCATTTTTTGGTGGATATAATCAGCCAAAAATTCAATGGATTGATTGGGATAATGATAGCGATTTTGATTTATTTTTAAAAGATGAAGGGAACGCACTTAGATATTATGAAAATATTGGTGATAGCATTAATTATGAATTTAATTTAAAATCTACAAATTTTAATAATATTTCAATAGGAAACTGGTTTACTTTTCGTGATTTTGATTTTGATGGCGATTTTGACCTGGTAACACAAAATAAAAATTTTCAAATAGGATCTTACACTGCAATAATGTATTACAAAAACGAAGATCATAATTTTAATTTAATTACTGAGGGTCTTCAAACAATAGATGGAGAATTAGTATATAGTGAGTTAGTGTCAACTCCTACATTTTCAGACATCGACAGCGATGGAGACTTCGATTTTTTTAGTGGTAATTCATCAAATGGAAGTTTAACATTTTATGAAAATATTGGTATGGATAATTCATTACCAATTTTTAATTATGTAACTAATTTTTGGCAAGAAATTTCTATTATTGGTGACTTGAATTTACGCCATGGTGCAAGTGCAGTAACATTTATTGATATTGATAATGATAATGACCTTGATCTTAGTTGGGGGGACTATTTTCAACCCAGTCTGTATATAATTATGAACGTGGGTAATTCTACTGAGCCAAACATGGACAACAGTAATATTATTTTAGAATTTCCTTATAATGATCCAATTCAAACAGCAGGACAAAATATGCCAACATTTGCTGATATTGATGGAGATTTTGATAATGATCTCTTTGTAACGGTTTTATTTGGGGCTTATGGAACACAATATGTAAATAATTTTTATCATTATAAAAATAATGGGTCATTTTCAAATCCAGTGTATGACATTGAAACATCAAATTTTTTAGAGACTTTAGATTTTTATTCTGATGCTTGTCCAGAGTTCGCAGATATTGATAATGATGGTGATTTGGATCTTTTCATTGGAACTGAGATTGATTATTCAACTTTTCCATTTAGAGGAAGAATTAAATATTTTAAAAATACTGGTAATACTGCACAACCATTTTTTGATCTAATTGATCCATATTTTCTTGGAACAAATATAGGAACAAATTTATGCCCTGATTTAATTGATATTGATAATGACGGTGATTTAGATATGTTTATTGGAGAATGGAATGGTAAAATAAAGTTTTTTGAAAATATTGGAAATGCTGCAAATTTCAATTTTAATTATATAGGTGATTTGGAAGCATATGATGATCAAGGATCATACAGTATTATTGATTTATCTGGTAGGGCTGGACCTAGGTTTATAGATATTGATAATGATGACGACTTTGATTTATTCATTGGTACTGTAGATGGTTTGATAACATATTATCAAAATATAGGTAATGCAGAAAATTCTAGTTTCTCGTTTGTAACAAATTCGTTTAGTCAAATAGATGTGCACAGTAATGCAAAGATCGATTTTTTTGATATAGATTCAGACGATGATTTTGATTTACTTGTTGGTTCTGCTAATAACAATTTAATTCTTTATAAAAATATTGGAAATAATTATAATCCAAATTTCATTTTTGATTCATCTTTGGATATACTTAATGGACAAAATTTAGCACCGGCTCACGGTCAATTATTTAGCTTAGATCAGTTAGATGTTTTTTGTGGTGTCAGTACAGGAGGCATATATTATATTAAATCTTTATTATGTCTAAAAGGAGATTTAAACGACGATTCAGATATAAACTTGCAAGATATAGTTTTAGTTGTTGAATTAATACTAGAAAATATTATTCAAGACGAAATTTTATGTAATAGTGATTTAAATTCTGATAATAAGATTGATATTTTGGATATATTGATGATTGTCGAAATAATATTAAGTTCTTGATTTTGAGTATAAAACTATTCCAATTATTAAAAAAATTAAATTTGCGCTCCAAACTGATAGAAAAGGACTAATAATACCTTTATAGCCTAAAGATTGACCAAATTTTAGAGTAGCATAGTAAATGAATATTGTAAAAATACTTAGACCTATACCTATTCCAATATTAGTTCTTGGTTTTTGAACAGAAAGTGAAAGACCAAACAAGATCATTAAAAAGCTACTACAAGCAAATGCAGTTTTGAAATGCATATTTACTTCCCATCTAGGTTCGTTTATTCCATTAAATTTTATTTTATTTACGAATTCTTTTAATTCAAAAAAATTCATTTCTTCAGGTTTGACTGATTCTTTTGTTAGATCCATAGCAGAAAAATTCAAATCAATTAGTGTATCCCTTGCATATTGTGAAAATAAAAAATAATTATCATCAGTAAACATACGTTTATCATAATATGAAATTTTCCAAGATTTTGATTTTTCATCCCAGACCATTCTATTTGCATCAATACGTGAGCTTAAATTTCCATCATCAATGGTCATTATTGAAATATTTTTTGCTTCTTTGTTTTTAAAGTTATATTTATTGATTATTATAACATTATCATCATTTATTTGACGGTAAATATTTTGTTTTCTTTGTGGATTTGTTTTATTTTTTTTAAAATATTGATTTTCTAATTCAGCTCTAGAATGCATAGATTTAGTTACAATTTTATTATCAAAGTAAAATAAACCAATACTAAACAAAACACCAGATAATAGTAACGATAAGCCTATCCTTTTGATACTCACTCCAGAAGCTTTTATAGCTGTAATCTCATTTCTCTTTTGTAAAATACCAATTGTAAAAACTGTTGATAAAAGTAAACCCATAGGAATTGATATACTTACAAACCAAGGTAATGTTAGAAAATAGTATCTAAAAATTTGTTTAGCTGGTAAATTATTATCAACAAATTTATCTAATCTATCAATTAAATCGACTAAAAGAAAAATGATTATAAAAGCAATGATAGAAAATATAAAATTTGACAAAAATTGCTTTAATATGTATAAATCCAATTTTTTCATATTTTAGTGTTATATTTTATTAATTTTATAT
>PAFF01000098.1 GCA_002704045.1 Fidelibacterota bacterium | reverse complement strand
TGTACTAAGCTTTTTAATTGAATGAATTCATCAATTGATAATGATATATATATAGTTCCATAAAAACATAAATCCATTTTTGTTTCTAATTTCATTTCTTTTAACTCTAAATAATTCCAAATCTTTGCAAGTTAGCATTTTCTTAGAGATAATTTGATGTTTTTAAAAAAAATATTATAATTTGATCTTGTGCTTGTGTAATAAAAATTTTTGTAATTAGATATCATAACTGTACAGAATTAAATTTTTGTTAATTAGGATTTTAAATATCCTTTCTACCGATCTTCTGGTACAAATAATTCAAACCAATCATTGATAATATCCACGTTATTAATTCGATTAAACTAGGGTCACCATTGTATCCAAAAAATCCTTTTAATAGCCCGCCAATGGATCCTTTATCGTGAAGAGCAGGATATGAACCATCATTATTTTTAGAAGGATTTATGTCCCATACTCTTGATGCCCATTTTTTTGCTTTTTTCTCTTCATCAAGATCAAATATTTTTGAATGACCATTCAATCTAGTTGCTTCATATTGAGATTCGTCGTTATTTAACTCAACATGTCCAGAAAAGTAAGGAATTACACCACCTGATTCTAATTCATGTACACCATATGTTAGCATACCTGCAGCAACAAATATTAGAAATACAGAAGTTACATTAAAAAATTTCTTTAAGGGTACTTTCACTCCCTGAATAAATATAGCATATCCTGCGAATAACCCAAGCATAGCTCCAATAATTGATGGTATTATTGAAATTCCATCTTTAATACCAATAGCGTATAAAAATAAAATTATCTCCACACCTTCTCTAAAAACAGCTACAAATGCTAAAATAAAAATTCCATATTTTAGACCAGATGATAATGATTCTTTAGCCTGATTTTCAAGTTCCTGAGAAATATTTTTATTTTGTGCCATCCAAATTATCATCGTTGTTAAGACAATGGATGCAATTATCATTACTATACCTTCAAAAATCTTTGAAGCGCTTCCCTCAAAACCACCAGCTATCATTTGAAATAAAAAAGATGCTATTATACTTACTAAAATAGCTGCACCTACGCCACCCATAAGCATACCAATACTATCTTCATTATTAGATTTTTTAAGATAAGTATAAAGTATACCGATTATTAAAGAAGCCTCTAAAACTTCACGAAAAATAATAATTAACTCTGCCATATTCTCCTCGCTAAAAAGGGTTTAATTTTTCAATTAAACCCTTTTTCTTAAGTAAAATCAATTGAAAATGAGATTCATTCTCATTTAAAATTTATATAATCTTAACTTATTAAAACAAATTTTTTTTATTTATTTTTTAATTGTTGATATTTTTTTTGGTATTTATCGAATAAAACTTTGTGTCGATCAGACATATCAACTTTTTTTCCATCAATGAAAACTTGTTCAACTTGTGTTCTGACATCTAAAATATCGCCATCAGCTATGAATAAAGTTGCATTTTTACCTATATCAATGGAACCTACTCTATCATCAACACCCAAAATTTCCGCTGTCGATAAAGTTATAGATCTGATTGCTTCCGACCACGGTAGCCCATAAGAACCTGCTTTTGCAGCATGGTATGGTAAGTTTCGTATATGCGGTGTTTGGAAAGATGATTCACTGTTTGAAATACAAAATTTAATACCAGCCTTATATAATTGGTTAGGAGTAGTAAAAGATTGATCAAAATTTTCAAATCTTCTAGAGGGAGTTGAATGTGTTTGAGTATAAATAACTGGAATATTATTTCCCTTTAATAATTCTGTAACTCTCCATGAATCTTTACCACCGATTAAAACCATTTTTACATTTTGTCTAATTGACCAGTATACTGCAGCTTCAATCTGTCTAACCTCATTTGCGTGAATGAATATGGGAATTTCATTATTAAGTACTGGTATTAAACCTTCTAATTTTAAATTGTGTTTAAAAGATTGGCTGTTTGAAATTTTTAATTTTAAGTAAGATCTTGATTCGTCAAAAATATTATCAATTTTTTGAATTGAGGTGAGACGTTTATCCTCCTTAGAATTAGTTTTATTTTTTTTATTTTTAGGAATATTCATAGGTGGCCAAAATAAATGTAGTCCTACTGGATGCTTAAAAGTTGCATCTTCCCAAGTCCAGCCATCTAAATACATCAATGATGATTGTCCTGAAATTAAACCTGATCTTGGTATTGACAATGCTAATAAAACCCCATTAGAACGACTTATAGGTATAAGCTCAGAATCAGGATTATAACTTACATTAGCTCTAACATTAGGATTAAAAACACCAACTTCTGCATAATCTCTTGTTGCTCTAACAGCTCCTATTTCTTGCAATCCAAGTACTGTACTTGCCGATATTAAGCCGGGAAAAATATGTTTATTTGTAGTATTAATTACTTCAGTGTTAACAGGTAAATTTATATTTTTCCCAATTGCTATAATTTTTCCACTATCAAATAAAATATCAGTGTTTTTTTTGATTCCATTTGATATGGTATGTATTGTAGCATTTTTTAATAATATTGGATGATCCTGATCAGCAGATGGAATCTGATCCGAAGCTATTAAAAAGCTAATAAAAATTGTAATTATTTTAATGCTCATACTCATCGGAGCAATGATGATGGACAGCAGATTTTTTTTCTGAATGTTTCCAATCTTTTTTATCATTGTTATTATGTTTTGTTAAAATTTTATCTATTAAATTTTTTCTTATATCTAAATCGCGATTTCTTATTTTTATATCATCATCAATTGAAAAATATTTAATACCATCTATCCAAGTTTGTTCACAAACCGCTTGTGTTGATAATGGATTATCACTCCATATTACAAAATCAGCATCTTTACCTACTTCTAGAGATCCAACCCATTTATCGATTTCAAGCTGTTTTGCAGGATTAATTGTTACAAAATGCAATGCTTCTTCTTCTGATATACTACTTCCATATTTACCATATTTATATGCTTTTGCTGCTTCAGTATTCATACGCCTAGCAAGCTCATTTGAATCGGAATTATATGATACATTTACCCCAACATCCATCATTAAGTTTCCGTTATAAGGTATTGCATCTATAACTTCATATTTAAAAGCCCACCAGTCTGAAAATGTTGATGCATTTGCACCATGCTCTTTTAATCTTTCTGCAACCTTATATCCTTCGAGTACGTGTTGAAAAGTTCCTACAGTAAAATCAAAATCCTCTGCTACCCTAGTTAGCATTAAAATTTCATCTTGTCTATATGAATGACAATGAATTTGTCTCTTTCCGTCAAGTATTTCAACTAAAGCTTCTAATTCTAAGTTTTTTCTAGGTGGTATTTTCTTTTTCCACTTACTTTTATTTTTTTTATAATCATTCCATTCATTTTTATATTCAACCGCAGAAGTAAAAGCATCTCTCAAAATTTGTTCTACACCCATTCTTGTTTGAGGATATCTTGTTGTATTATCATCACCCCAATTTGATTGTTTTACATTTTCTCCTAAAGCAAACTTTATACCGGGCTTTGCTTTTTTATATAAAAGATTATTTGGACTTTGACCCCATCGTAATTTTATTATAGCATTTTGACCACCTATAGTATTTGCAGATCCGTGTAATATATTAGCTATCGTTAAACCTCCAGCTAATTCTCTGTAAAGCGCTATATCATCACTATTAATAACATCTTGAATTCTAACCTCAGAAGTTATTGACTGCGTTCCCTCATTCACTGAAAAAACTGCTGAATGTGAATGACAATCAATCAAGCCAGGAGTGACGTGTTTTCCTAATCCATTAATGATAGTTACATTTTTAGGTACCTTTAAGTTTTTACCTATTTTTTTTATTTTACCATTTTGAAAAAGGATATCAGAATCAATTAACTTTCCTTTTCTACCTGATGTCCAAATTGTTGCATTGGTAATTAATACATCTTTTTTAATATCTTTTTTGGAAGATAATCCATATGCTCCTTCTGGATAAAAGATATCTAAATTGGATCTAATTTCTTTAACTTGATCATTATCTTTTAATGTTATATCTTTTATCTTATTAGCATTCCAGTTTAATTGCATATCGTGTGCCATTCCTGACAAATTGTTATCAATGAAATGACCAGTAAATCTACTTGCAAAATCTATTTCATTCCATCTAACATTCCAGCTTATAAATCTTCCATCAACTTTCAATTTATTTAATTTAAATTCTAGCGTATCTTTTAATATTTTACCTGAAAATTTGTTATTATTATTTTTTATGGTTAATTCATATTTCTGATCACCAATACTCATTGACCAATTACCGCTAATATCAATTTTATATTTTGGTATTGTTGGATATTCAATACCCCCAATCCAAGTCGATAAAACCTTTGTTTTTGAATCAAAATAGTTTCCATTGACAACGGTTAGATTTGCAATGAAACCTTTTTCTATTTTACCAATTTGATTTTCTAAACCTAATTTTAAAGCTGGTATTTCTGTTAATGCCTGCAAAGCTTTTTGTATTGAAAGACCTCTATCAATTGATCTGTTTAAATTCTTCCTAAAATTATTATTTTCTGAATTATGACTAGTTATTGCAAAGTCTATATTATTTTCTGATAACATTATAATATTATCAGGAGCAATATCCCAATGCTTCAATTCAGCCGTACTATAATTAAGTGCTTGATAAGGATCATTTAAATCAGGATTTGTTGGATAATTGATAGGAATAATCATAAATGGATTATGTTTTATAATTTCATCAATTCTTCTATACTCGTATCCATTACCTAGAATCCAAGTATTTAATTTAAATTCTAATCCTATATCTAAAGATCTTAAAATTGATAATTCATGTTTTGTACTAAATAAAAATGGTTGATTATTAATTATCCAATTACCAATAATATCTAAATCTTTATTTAATTTTATAGGATCATGACCGGGGTATTTTTTAACAATTTTTTGTGCATTTGAATACCAATTTGCATCAATAAAAGTTTGTCTTATAAGTGCAATAACACCTAACAAGGAGTTAGGATATTTATCACTTGACCACCCATCAACTTCATAATCAATTTTTTGAACTACTTTTTCATTTAGTATATTAAATTCATCGTTTAACTGTAATAGCGTAGTTGATCCTTGAAAAATTCCTGAATCTGGAATTACATGTGCGGTTGTAAACCCAAGCTTCCTTAAAGATTGTATTTTCTTTAAATCAGGATTAAATAATTTTGATGTTTCTCTTCTCGCATTTACTTTGAAATTCCAGTGCTTATTAAAATCTTGATCATTTTTTTTTATATTATTTACTAAACTGCTTTCAATAAATCCAGGATAGATTGTATTACCTGACATATCAATGAGATTAGCATCAATAGGTATTTGAATGTCATTACCAACATCATCAATTAAACCATCTCTGATTATTATTGTACCTGATTCTAAATAATTTTTATAACTGGTATAAATTTTTGCATTTGTTAGAGCTATTACATTTGGTTTATGGTCTACTAATCCATTATTAGGCTCGGTACTAAAAACAATAGATGAAACAAATATTAGAATTCTAATTACAATATTCATAAATATTTTTTGTTTTTTCATATATTTTAGAAAGTAAAAGTGTAGTTTGACCAGGTTTACCATTGCCAATTATATGATCATCTATTCTTACAACAGGTACAATACCTCTAATGGAAGAAGCTAAAAATGCTTCTTTGAAATTTTTCAAATCAATAAATTTGATTTTTTCTTCTCTATGACTAATATCATTATGTTGCAATATTTCAAAAATTACTTTACGAGTTATACTTCCCAAAATATATTTATCTTCTGGTCTAGTAATAACATTATTTTTCTGATCAATTATGAAAAAACTAAATGTAGTTCCCTCTAAAATAGTATTATCAGATGGAGAAATAAACAACGCCTCCTGTGCTCCATACTTAGGAATCACTGTTTGATGAGCATTAATTGAGCCAATATAGTTCAGCAATTTGACATTTGGGTATTGCCTTTGGTATTTATAAGAAGCAAGAGCAATGCCCTCTTCATACCAAATCTTAGGAGGAATTACCATTTTATTAATAATAACATATAATTTAGCTGGACCTTCAGGCTTAAAAGTCATGGGCTCTGAAGCACCTCCTGATAAAAAGACCATTATTGTAAACTCACTTTGTATGTTTTTATTTTTAGAAATAGTATTTTTAATAATATCTAAAATTTCTTTTTTTGTAAGCGAAACTTCCATATTTATCTTTTCAGCACTTGAAATTAATCTATCTATATGATCATCAATTCTGAAAAATTTGTGATTTACAGTTGTTGATGTTGAGAAAATTCTGTAACCACATTTAAAACCTAAATAATCTTCAGAAATGGGAATAGCTACTTTATCAGTTAATATGAATTTTCCATTTGAATAGGAAAACATTTTACCAACTCCAAGTTATATCAAATAGAGGTATGGGTAAAATATTAAAAGGTAATAAATGTACCTTATTTCCAAAAGGATATTCACCATATACTAATTTGTATCCTGTTTTAATCTTAACTTTTTTTGAATAATTCCAAATGATAAAAGATTTATTTTCTACATGAAAATTATGATTTTCATTTGGATAAAAAATAACACCTAAATTTGAAAATAAAGTTAATCTTTCATTTACTTTATAATTAAAACCAACATAGCCATTAAAATTACAATTTGAATTGGAATGAAAGACCTTCATTCTTGGATAAATAATAGGCAAATCTATTTCAGAACGCTTATCAAGATCTTTTGCAGAGTACCCGTATGTCATTCCAATTTTAAAATTAAAATTATAATTTTCTTTTTCTTTAAAAATTTCAATCTCGTTCTTAATAGCAATCATAAATGGAAAGTCGTCAAGTTCAGGTGACACTATACCCATCATTCCTTCTTTTTTAACAGCATTTAGAAGAGCCGTTGGTATGAAAAAGGAATGGTTAGAGTACAAATTACTATGGATTTTTTCATGTAAATAATCTGAAGCTTTAGTATTATTATATCTATATCTTACATTAATATTAGGAATTACAAAGAAGTATATTGGATACGAGCTTATTTCAAATTGCTCTGAATGAATGTATTTGTAATTTTTAAAAACACCTATCTCATTCTTAAAATTTGACTGAATTTCATTTGAAAATAAAAATGAAAATGCTAAGAATATAAAATATCTCATCGAATTTCCATTATTGCAGATACTGGGGCGTGATCAGATAACATATATTTTCCCTGATGTGTATAACCATTAGTCAATGGTTCAGAAGAAAATAAATAATCAAGCTTTCTATTCCAATAATCAGAGTTCGTACTTCCAGGATTATCTTCACTATCATTCCAAGTACTGTGGGTGAAATTTGTATAATCATCAACTAAAACGTCATCAAATGCTGAATGAAAATTTTCATATAAAGGCAGTAATAAATTTTCCTCATTTTCTAAATGATTAAAGTAACTAGCTTGATATATTTCATTACTATCATAATAACCATCACAAATATCATTGTGACATTTATCGTCTTCACAAAAATCTCGTTTTAGTGCATTTGGAGTCAATGCATTTAAGTCACCACCTGAAATAAATATTGCGTCTTCTTCAATTGATGAAAGTACATCGAAAAATTTATCAATATGTTTTTGTTTTGTATCATCTGTTGCAAAAGCAGTTGTATGTGTTCCTACAACGTAGAACGACGAGTTTATATTAATATCAATTTTTGTTTTAAGAATGTTACGCCTCAAATAAAAATATTGTTCAAGCGAAGATTGATCACTCCTTAGTGGCAATTGTATTCTTTCTGCATTTTCAATTTTCCATCTTGATAGAATCGCATTTCCAACATCAACCATACCTAAACCATCATTTGGAATAAACTGTGCTTGCCACATAGAAGCATATGCTCCATAATTAAAATGCGTATTATCTAAAATATATTGAACCTGATCCACATAACCAGTCCTTTTAGATAATACATCGACTTCTTGTAAAATAATAATATCAGGAAGTTCTTCATTTATAAAATCTACTATGTTATCTAAATTATTATCAACCTCATCCTCAGTCAGTAAAACTCTATCGCCGCAAGAATCATATTTCCAGGGTATTCTTCCTGCCCCAAACCTTATATTCCAAGTCATTACTTTAAGAGAGGTTGGATCTAGAGGATCAGTTTTATCAACCGATTCATACATTACGGCATTTTCTAAGTTATTGAATTCAGTAACGAATGGTTCACAAGAAAAAAATAAAAGCGAAATAAATAATATTATATGTTTTTGATTTTTCATAGTTTAAAATATAATCTGATTTAAAATCATTTCTCTTATATGTTTTAAATTACAATATATTAATAACAAAATTATTATAAAATAATGAAAAAAAATAGTTCAGGAATAACAATTAAATCATTTTATAAAAGAAAAGGTGCTAAACCTGGTGAGTATCCATTTAAACATGGTTTGTATTCAAAAATGTATCAAAAAAAATTATGGACCATGAGACAATATTCAGGATTTTCTTCAGCATTTGACAGTAATAAAAGATATCATTACCTTCTTAAACAAGGTGTAACCGGTTTATCAGTTGCATTTGATTTACCTACTCAAACTGGATTTGATTCAGACCATGAACTAGCGGACGGAGAGGTTGGTAAAGTAGGCGTACCAATATCAACATTAGAAGATATGGAAATTTTGTTAAAAGATATTCCTTTAGATAANGTATCAATATCAATGACAATCAATTCAACTGCAGCAATACTNCTTGGTATGTTGATTGTTGTAGCAGAAAAAAATAAATTTAATAAAGCCAAATTGAGTGGAACAATTCAAAATGATATTTTAAAAGAGTATATAGCTAGAGGTACATATATTTACCCACCTAAAAATAGTTTAAGAATTGTAACNGATATTTTTGAATACTGCAATATTAATATACCAAAGTGGAATACAATATCTATTTCAGGGTATCATATAAGAGAAGCTGGTTCCACTGCAATTCAAGAATTGGGATTTACTTTTTCAAATGCTATTGAATATGTAAATGCTGCAATTGANAAGGGGCTAAAAGTTGACGAATTTGGTAAAAGAATTAGCTTCTTTTTTAATTGTCACATGGACTTTTTTGAAGAAATAGCTAAATTTAGAGCTGCAAGAGTAATATGGGCTAAAATAATGAAAAATAGATTTAATNCTAAAGATCCCAAAGCTATGATGTGCAGGTTTCACACTCAAACTGCTGGNTCTTCATTAACAGCTCAACAAATTGAAAACAACTTAGTTAGAACCTGTATTGAAGCAACGGCTGCAGTTCTTGGTGGAACACAATCTCTNCATACTAATTCAATGGATGAANCACTAGCATTACCNTCTGAAAAAACAGCTGAAATTGCATTAAGAACTCAACAAGTAATTGCTTATGAAACTGGGATAGCCNAAGTAACTGATCCTTTAGCTGGTTCATATTACATAGAATCTTTAACAAATGAAATAATCAATAAAACTGAAAAATTAATAANNAAAGTAGATGATCTAGGNGGTGCTATAAAAGGTATAGAAATGGAATTTCAACAAAANGAAATNAGTCAAAGNGCTTATGAATATCAACAAAAAATTGATAATCATGAAAAAGTCATTGTTGGTGTTAACAAATATAAAGTTAAAGAGGATATTACTCCCCAACTACAAGAAATAGATGAAAAAGAAACAACAAGACAAGTAAATAGAATTAAGAAATACAAAAAAAATCGAGATCAAATAAAATTAAAAAAATCACTTAATGAGTTAAAAAGAGTAGCAAAATCAAATGAAAATATATTTAAATATATTATTGATGCAATAAAAGCTAACGCAACACTAGGTGAAATATCAGATANCTTAAGACAAGAGTTTGGAGAATATGCTTAAAAACGGGTTANAATATTTTTCAATANTTATATCAATTATTTTTCATCCNNTAATTATTTCAGCNTANACATTTTATATACTNGTATATCANATTGAAGATAATTTATNAAANAAAAATAATATTTTTTTTATTTGTCTAATATTTTCAAATATNATTCCAATAATNACAGTTTTATATTTAAAATATAAAAAAATTATTTCAGATTTAGATGCGTCAATAAAAGAACATCGTATNTTACCATTATCTTTAGGAGTTGTTTATGCAAGTTTGGGATTTNTATTTTTATATAACATCCAAGCCAATGTATATGTCCAAGGATTAATGTTTAGCTACATTACTAATTCAATTATAATAATATTAATTACAAAATACTGGAAAATATCTATACANGCAATTGGTGTCACAGGACCATTTGCTGTNNTATATCTATTTGGTTACGAATATATTACTTTAATGATTTTAATAACANTTTTNGTATGCGCNGCAAGAATTATCCTTAATGCTCATGATTTTAAACAAGTAACAATAGGATCAATTTTTGGNTTTCTATCNACATATTTNCAAATTAACTTATATTTTTTGTAATGTTTTCANTTAGTGAATTTAATAATCNNTTAAAAAAAGATAACTTAANNTATAAGGTAATATATANAGCTAAAACAGGNTCAACAAATGACGATGCTATTGAATTAGTTAAAAGTGGTAAATATATAAACAATACAATCTTGATTTCCGATTTTCAAACAAAGGCTAGAGGTAGGCAAATTAATAAATGGCATTCCCAACCTTACTCACACCTCGCATTTTCATTAATAATAAATTCAAAACTAGATTATAAAAGCTTAGGTTTAAAATCACTAATGATTNGTGTTTCTATTTGTGAAGCTCTATCNAAANTNACNAATANAAATTTTAATTTAAAATGGCCTAATGATATATTATNCAAAAACAAAAAAATTGCTGGAATTTTAATAGAAACCAAACAAATCCATTCAAATTTAGTATTTATNATTGGTGTAGGTATCAATGTNAACGAAAAATTAAGTGATTTTACTATTGATNTAAATAGTAAAGCTACTTCATTAAATATTATTTTAAATAAACAATNTTCAAGAGAACATATTCTGCATTCAATTATATATCGTATAAAATCAAATACAAAAAAAATAAANTTGATTCACACGAAATGGCTATCCTATTGTAATCATTTAAATAGAAAGGTTAATTTTAAATATAGAAATGATAAGATATCAGGAATTTTTATGGGTATAACNAATAATGGTAATGCTGTTATTAATATAAATGGTATTAANAAAATTTTTCAAAATGCAGAAATACTTTTATGATTATTGCAATTGATATAGGAAATACAAATATTGTTTTTGGTATTTTTAAAAACAATAAACTANTTAATGTATATAGATTAAATTCANTTGAAAGNGAACATATCAAAATTGATTTTTTGTNAAAATATAATATTCAAAATATTATTATATCNTCAGTNGTNCCTAATTTAACTGATAAAATACAAGACCTTTGTAAAAGAACAGTTAAANTTAAACCTTTAATAATAAAACATAATAATATACCCAATTTAATATTAAACGTTGAAAAACCTAACCAAGTAGGAACAGATCGAATTTGTAATGTAATNGCNGTCTCNAATANTTANAAGTTACCAGCAATTGTAGTTGACATGGGNACNGCTACAAAATTTGATGTAATTAATTCTNANGGAAANTTCATTGGNGGTATTATAGCTCCAGGAATTGAACTNTCTGCTATGAATCTTTTCAGTAAAGCTGCACTTTTGGAAAAAACACAATTCAAATTCCCTGAAAATGTAATTGGTAGAAATACAGAATCAAATATACAATCTGGAATAATGTATGGTGCAATAGATTCAATAAATGGTATGATTCAAAGGATAANTGATGAAACAAAATGGAAAAATCCAAGTATCATCGTAACTGGGGGATTTAGTGAGTTAATCAAATCTAAATTAGATAAAAGATTTATAATTAATTCTAATTTAACTTTAGAAGGACTAAATACTATANACAATCTTATATCTAATTAATTCTTTAATATTTTTTGCAATTCTATAACGAATAAATCAGGGGGTAAAAAACCTTCAATTCTTCCTATTTCTTTTCCGTCNGATTTTACAAAGATATTTTGAGGNATTGTATTAACTCCAAAAGTTTCAGACAAAAGTAGATTTTTCTNTTNTTCTACATTCAATTTTAAACTAACTAGATCTTGAGATAAATTTATAACATTAGAATCACTAAAGGTTTCAGCATCCAGCTTCTTACATCCTAATCACCAATCAGCGTAAAATTCTAACATTATAATCCTATTACCTGCGACANTTTTTGCTAATTCATANTCTCCATTAAACCATAGAAANNNNTTTTTATTTTTATAANATAAAAATGTCGAAANTAATGTTAAAAATAATNTTAATAANATTAATTTNACTAAATTTTTAGAAAAAGCATTACTCAAAGTCTACTAACTCAACCTCAAATAATAATGTAGCATTTGGNGGAATAACTCCCCCAGCACCTCGTTCACCNTAACCTAAATCTGGAGGAATAATCAAAGTTGATTTACCACCTTTATTAATCTGNGCAATNCCTTCATCCCATCCTTTGATTACTTGACCTTGACCTAAAACAAATTCAAATTCTCTACCCCTATCATGNGAACTGTCAAATTTTANACCTGTTTGTAAATATCCAGAATAGTGTACTTTAACTTTATTTCCAGATTTTGGCTTTTGNCCTTTTCCTTTAATATGCTCTATNATTCTCAAACCTGATTCTAATACAATTTCTTTNCCTGGAAGGTCGAAATCAGTATCTTTGAATTGTTTTTTAATATCAATTAATTCTACATCAAAGATTAGAGTNGAATTAGCTGGAATTTTACCCGTTGCTCTATCACCATAGCCTAAATTTGNAGGAATAATTAACTGTCTTTTTCCGCCAATTCTCATTGATGNAAGNCCTTCATCCCATCCTTTAATTACTCTNCCCATACCTAATGGAAATTCAAAAGGCCTATTNCTATCTCTAGAACTATCAAATTTTGTACCATCTTCTAGTGTACCTGTNTAATGTACAACAACCTTGTCACCAGTTTCTGGCATATCNCCATCACCCAATNCAATATCAANNTATTTTAATCCACTTTCTGTNNTAATNTCTTTATTTATCATTGCAACCTCTTGTNTATTATTTTCATCATTCTGATTAACATCAGCGNTTGATAATTTNTCTTNTTCATTTTTATTACAACCTATTATNANAAGACNAATAATAAGCATTAANTTTTTTANTTTCATTGTTTCTCCATTTTAATTTTAAATCAAATATTCTATAAACATTATTAAATCCAATATGTCAATATCAAAATCATTACTAAANTCAACTTGATGTATTTGAAGTTGATTAAATTGNTTGTTGTTCAAAACAAATTCAACCGTNATAACAATATCNAGTATATTAACAACTTGATCATTGTTAACATCTCCTAATGGATAATCATCAATNAAATAAGCTCTCCAAAATAATGTTGGATCAATGACAAAAGGATTTGGCAANNCATCNTGATANGATGCAATTGACCAGGTTCTNTTAACTTCAACTTGATCTACTGGGTCATAATAATGCCAATCAAATAAAATCTGTTTTTGCACNTTCCAAAANTTATTATCAGCAACNTTGTTGTAAATAGTATAAAAATAAGACATTGCTCTTGCCGTATTACCTTTTTGTATTTCTCTNGGTTCAAATCTTTCATCATTCTGATTTGAAGGATTNTATTTTTCTGCAAATTCATTAATNTNATTNTGTGGGATACTTGATTGNGAATAATCNTTTCTATACCANGTATCNGTTAATTGATCATTAATTTCATCAAACGGNTCATTNCCCCTAGAAGAATTAACATTAGATTTTGTTGGAAATAGATGATGCATATCGCTTTTCATTGGTTCTGATCCAGCTCCTAAGCTTTGTGGCCAAGTATGTTCNCAATTNATTCCTTGTTCAAANGCATTTGTACTAGGATCTTGANATAAATCTAACGTTATNNTNTATCCAGANTATACACAGGATAGTTGATTATTATTTTTAATATCAATTTCAGAGTACATTAAATCTCTGCAATTAGTATAACCAAGTGTACTACTTGTCTTATAATTATTTTCTAAATAATCAAGTAAATCAGATCCATAAACATTTGGATTTACTCCCTTTCACGCCTTCTAGAATATACATTGAACAGTCTTTACAATCTTTACATTTTTTAGTTGTTTTAATTGGTACTTTTACAATTTCAGTTTCTTTTTTTTCTTT